>CAIWEX010000108.1 GCA_903911795.1 uncultured Schlesneria sp. | reverse complement strand
GATTGCCCGAAGGCTCTGAACACGAAAATGCTGCTCGGGAAGATCAATGTAAAACTGGGAGAGTTTCAAGCGTTTGACTTCCAAAAAGACCAACAACAAACATTCCTGTCGCTGGTGAATGAAATCAAGGCCGACGTGAAAGAAAGGCTTTCATGGCAGCAGATGTAGACGTGTTAGCAGTCCGGCGGTACCCTGGTCCCTGCCCATTCCGTGATGATGCAACGGGTCGGAGGACATTTCGCGGACGCGAAAAACAGGCCAACACCCTTTTTGATCGCTTAAGAAGCGTCAGTTTTCTTGTGCTAACAGGGGAGTCCGGCACCGGCAAAAGTTCACTCGTCAACGCTCGATTGTTTCCTCGCTTGCGCGAAGCGGGATGTCTTCCAATTCCACTCAAGGGGTTCCCAAGCAACGCCCCGCTGCTGGACCGACTCATCGCCGATCTGCCCACGATCTGCCAGCAGCACGATGTTGATTACGAACCAGGAATCGGTCCTCGATTGTGGGAGTTTTTTAAAACAACCGGGTTCTACAAAAAGAGAAGAGGTTTAACTCCGGTGCTGGTACTTGACCAGTTCGAAGAGCTATTCACACTGCAAAAAAACAATCTGGAGTTCCGTAAGCAAATCGTGTCAGAGTTGGCTGAGACCGTCAGCCTGCTGTTCCCCAAACGACTTCGGGATCAATTACTCGATCCGGATAATTCACCGTTCAGCGAGGCCCCTCTCAAGGTAAAGGTTTTGCTGAGTATTCGGCAGGATTACGTCGGTAATCTCACGGAAATGCGCCACATCTTTCCTGGCGTTCTGGAAGACACATTCTGCCTGAAGGGCCTGTCGGAAGAAGATGCGCGGCAGGCGATTCTTGAGCCAGCCCGATTACCGAATAACGAAGAAACGCGGTTCGCTTCGCCGACATTTGAAGTGCCTCCGCGTGTTGTTGACAAGATTGTGATTTCGGCTCGCAGCGACAACGGGGAGACAATCGAGCCATTTATACTTCAGGTCTTTTGCCACGATGTTGAAGATCAGGTGATTCTCGCTGCCGCCAACAATCCAAGTAGCCGAATCGAAGCAAACAAAGTAGTTGTGGCGGAGGACTTCGACGGCGCACTGAGCAGTTACTACGTGGAAGAGATTCATAAATCTGCAAATGAAGGGGGTATCAAAGAGTCCATCGTACGGGAATGGTTCCGTAACCAGCTGATCGATCCGACGGGACGAATTCGCACTCCATTTGCAGCGACCGCTGATCCGGAGACCGGCGATCTGTCCGGCGAAACAGGAATGAACTTCAATGCATTGGGCTCGCTTGAGCGGGGGTTTCTAGTCCGCCGCGAAGAGCATGCCGGAGCATCGCGATACGAACTGGTGCATGACCGATTAGTGGCTCCAATCGTCAAATGTAATCGCGACTGGCTGGAAAAGAGTCAGGACCTTATTGGGCGCGCCCACCGGTGGCGGACTCACCACAACACGAGTGATCTGCTTCGGGGCAAGGAACTGGAGCAACTCAATGACCGATTCCAATCGCTCCGAGAGCGATTCACAGACCTGGAATACGAGCTTTGGCAGGCCTCAAAAGAAGAGGCTCTTCGTGAGCAGACTCGACTGGCTGAGCAGGAAGCGCTGAGACTCCAATTGGCTGCAGTGCAGCAACAGCAGTTGCGAGATACCGAGAAGCACCAACAAGAACTTCTACGGGCGGCTAATGAGAAAGCTCGGATTGAAGAAGATCGCGAAAATGAAAGATTAGAAAGCGAAAGAAAGAAGAG
>CAIWEX010000107.1 GCA_903911795.1 uncultured Schlesneria sp. | reverse complement strand
GCGTCAAACAGATTCAGCTTCAATTTGCTGGATCGGAAATTCCGGCGGACATTGAGCGGTTCGGGCGAGTGGTCGAACGTATTCCGCCGCGTGTGAAACTCGAAGTTCCCCGGCAAGAAATCCCAAAGGTTCTGGCAGCGCTATTGGATCGCTACACGATTGAAGACGTGGGAGTTCAAGAACGGCCACTGGAAGAGGTCATTGCCGAGTTGTTTATCCGCAAAGGATCTGTCGCACCGGACCAGGGAGATACTTAGGATGTCTCCGGCACTTCGCATCAAGTGGTGTATCCTGCGCACGTCGATTGCCGAACGTCTGGCGTATCGCGGTGATTTCGCGTTTGCCACGCTGGTCCGGTTCCTTCCGATCGTCACCCAGGTTTTTCTATGGGGGGCGATCTACAAGGCAACGGGGCCAGGCGACACGACTGTCATCAATTCGTATACATATGGTGACATGGTCGCCTATTCCCTGCTGGTGATGGTGGGCCGGGCATTTTCTTCAATGCCGGGACTCACGACCGGGATCGCTCGTGATATCCGCGACGGAACAATCAAGAAGTTTTTGATCCAGCCGATTGACATGCTGGACTATCTGTTCTGGCATCGGGTTGCTCACAAACTGGTCTATTACGTGATCGCGTTTGTTCCGTTCGCACTCGTTTTCTGGCTGTGTGGAAACTACTTCCGAAGCTGGCCGGACAACGTGACGCTGATCGGCTGGGGACTGTCACTGGTGCTCGCATTTATGATTGGATTCCTGATCGAATCCCTGATGGGACTGGTGGCATTCTGGTTCCTGGAAGTCAGTTCGCTGGTGTTTGTCTACATGCTGGCCAGTTACTTCCTGTCGGGGCATATGCTGCCATTGGACTGGCTCCCCTCCCCTGCCAGCGACGTCATTCGACTGTTGCCATTCAAGTATCTGGCATTTGTGCCAGCGGCAGTTCTGTTGAATAAGTACGATCACCAGCAGTTGTTGATCGAACTGAGTCTCGGTTTTGGCTGGGTGATCGTCCTTTATTTTTTGAATCGACTGGCTTTGGCGCGTGGATTGCGGCGGTACAGTGCTTATGGTGGCTGAAGACTTGAGTTCCACCACCGTCACGCGAGCGCACCGTGCGTTTCTCAATGCCGATCACTGTTTTCTCTGAATGCTCCCATGAATTCCGCCAATTCCCCTGAAGGAACGATGTCCGGTGTCTATGGCCGGACATTCTGGTTGGCGTATCTGGCGAATTCCATGCTGGTGATGGGCAACGCGCTGACGTTTCGATTTGCGGAGCTTGTCCATTTTCTGGGCGGAAAAGAAAGCGCCGCTGGCGACATCGTGGCGTTTGGAACGGCGGTGGCCGTCGTCCTGCGATTGAGTGCGTCACATGTCCTCGATGATTACGGAACACGTCGCATGTGGCCCATTTGTGCTCTGATGTACATCGCGGGTTGTCTGATGTTCCTTGGCGTGACAGAGATTTCGTGGGTGCTATACGTCGCCCGTGCCCTGTTTTTTGTCGGGCTGACAGGGATGTTCGCCTGCTCCATGACACACATCCAGAATCATGTTCCCGCCGATCGCAGGACCGAGATCATCGGAAATCTTGGCAGCAGCGGATTTGTGGGGATGATTCTGGGATCGAATATTGGCGACTGGATTCTGGTGGCCGTACCCGACCCCAAGGTGAAGTTTCTGATCCTCTTCGGTGGCGCTGCCGCAATCGGTACCTGTTATCTGGCAGTCATTATCCTGCTGACCCGTGATCAACTCCACGAACGAATCAGCCCGACGCCACCTGCATTCCGGTTGTTACTGCGGTTCTGGCCAGGTGCGGTTGTTGTCGCGGCAATGATCATGGGATTGGGTGTTACGGCGACTCAAACGTTTCTCACGCGATTTGCAACGCAGCAGAAGATCGAGGGGATTGGGGCGTTTTTCACAGGCTATGCGATGTCGGCCTTTGTCTTCCGCCTGCTCGTTCAGAACTGGAGTCGTACGATCGGACGCCACTGGATGCTGGTCCGCGGCCTGCTGGGGCATACGGCTGGCCATCTGCTGCTGGCGTTTGTGACTGAATGGTGGCAGTTCATTCCGGCAGCGATTCTGTGTGGGTTCGGGCACGCTCTGTTGTTTCCTGCCGTTGTCTCGCTCGGCTCAGGAGCGTTCCCCAAGGAATGCCGTGGTACCGGGACGGCCATCATTCTTGGATTCACAGATTTCGGATCACTGCTGTTTGCGCCTGTGTTGGGTCGAATCATCGATTTGTACGGCTTTCGCGCCATGTACATGACTTCCAGCCTGGCGGCACTGGTGATCGCACTCGGGTACATGCTGATCGCCTACTGGCATATCGATGAAGAATCACAGACTCAGGCGTGACATTCATCACATCTCAAAAACCATGACTCGAAAAGGAGTTTGACTTTCATGGCCGACGTAACGACACCTGATGGGATCATGCAGCTTGCATTTGGATTCTGGGGCTCGAAAACGTTGTTGAGCGCTGTGGAAATGGGTTTGTTTACAGAACTCGCCAGCCAGCCATTGGAACTCGACGAAATTCGCCGTCGACTGAATCTGCATGAACGAAGTTCTCGTGACTTTCTGGATGCCCTTGTCGCGCTGGGAATGCTGACCCGCGAAGACGGGCGATACGGCAACACGCCCGCAACGGATCTTTATCTGGATCGGGCGAAGGCGACGTATATGGGGGGAATGCTCGAAATGCTCAGCGCCCGCCTGTTCAGGTTCTGGGCGGATCTGACTGAGGGCTTGCAGACGGGTGTTCCGCAGAACGAGACCAAACACGGGGGTGATCTGTTCGGAACCCTGTATGGTGATCCCGCACGACTGGAACAGTTCTTGTCCGCCATGACGGGACTCAGTCTGGGGATCGCTCATGCCATCGCGGACAAATTCCCCTGGTCACAAT
>CAIWEX010000106.1 GCA_903911795.1 uncultured Schlesneria sp. | reverse complement strand
TTTGGAAATGAAGAGGTCGCCGTTCAGGCGCTGAAAATGGGAGCCGCCAGCTACGTTCCCAAGCGTGCTCTCGCCAGCAACCTGATCGAAACAATCAAAAACGTTCTGTCGGTGTCGCGCGGACAACAGCATCGACGGCGTGTCCTCAGTACGCTCGACGTGGTCGAATCGCGATTCGTATTGGAAAACGACACGGCTTTGATTTCTCCGTTGATTGCCTACCTGCAAGAGCAGCTTGAAACCATGCGACATTCCGACGATTTGCAAATCACGCGAATTGGAATGGCGATTCACGAGTCGCTCACAAACGCGATCTATCACGGAAACCTTGAACTCGATTCCGAACTTCGGCAGGAAGAGGAATCCGTCTTCTACCGCCTGGCAAAGGAACGACGTTATGAGGCTCGCTATGCTCAGCGTCGTGTCCGCCTGACAGCTCATCTGTCACCGACAGAAGTCCGTTTTGTCATCTGCGATGATGGCCCCGGCTACAAGCCGTCTGAAGTTCGCGATCCCACGGAAAAGATCAATATGGATCGCATGGGAGGACGTGGGCTACTGTTGATTCGCAGCTTCATGGATGAAGTCAGCCATAATCCGCAGGGGAACGAAATCACGATGGTCAAGCGTTTTCCACCGAAAGTGAGCAGTTAAAGCTAACGATTGGATTGGATTAAACCACAGTTGGTCCAAAGCGGCCAAGCGTGAATCGCGTGTTCGTGGTTCCATCGCACGTGACCGATTTGTCACGCAAGAGGGAGCACCCTGATGAGAGATTTCGCCCACACTGTTGTGACCCACAAGAGAATCCGAGGCGTTTTACTGATTGCAAAACTCTAAACATCACGGTTCGTCAGGTGGCACCGGCGACTTGGACCATTTTGGCGATTCAAACAACTCACCGACCGGCATTTGAAAGCCGACCAGGACGGGATCCCCCTTCAACGTCTGTGTCTCCTTCAGCATGACGCCGCGTGCCGGGGGATGGAACTGGTGAACGTGACGGGTGACAGGGTCAATCACCCAGACCGCGTTAATACCTGCTTCAAGATAACCTTTCACCCGCTCCGACATCCCGTCGCGGCGGTCGTTTGTCGATGCCACTTCAATAACCAGGGTCGGACGTGTTTCTGTCACAAGCTTGTCAGATTCGGAAAATCGTTCCCCTGACTGAAAGCACATGACGGCAGGACATCGGATGGTCGCCGGTTCCTGTTGCAGGATCAGCGGCAATTCGAAACAGGCATACGTATCCGGGGATCCCTTCAGAAATCTTGCCAACGGCCGCGACAGATTCCGGACTACATCCCCATGCATCTCGTCCGGTGGTTCCAACCTGACAAGGCGGCCTGCGACGACTTCGATCCAGCGATCACCTTCGACCAACCGCGTCTCATACTGATCAACGGTCAGTGCGGGTGAAGAATTGGGAATTGACGACATGAAGAATCCTCTGGAAAAACGGTTGCCAGAGAGTACTTGATGGCGGCATCAACTTGCAACGACGCGAAGATAGTCGTGGTTCGCTCTGCGAACCAACGCCGCATTTCATAGACCGTCCACCTCATATAATCGCCTCACGCAAAATGTCTGTCCGGCAAGAAGCATTGGTTCGCAGAGCGAACCACGACTTTCACGCAGCAGGTGCGATCCAGTCACGGATTCGTTCGCGGTAGTGGCGGTAGAGAAATGACACCAGCAACAATGTGACCCCCAGCGAGACGAATGCGAAGACTCGAATGACCGTATCAAGATGCCAGACATCGAACAGGAAGACTTTGGCGACCGTCAGCACAAAGACCGACAGAGCCAGGACTCGCACGGTGCCGCTGCGCCAGTAGATGCCGGCGATCAATGTGCCGAGAGCGAAGGCGGTCCATGACAGCGTGATCGCGAGACTGGTCTCGGTCTGCCAGTGGCGGGCTGCTCCTTGCGCAATGGCCTCGATGGTGAACATCGCAAGGCCGGCCAGCCATGTACTCACGCCGAGCGTCTGACTGAACAGGAGTGCATTCGCGTCGAACGCCAGCGAATCGGGATCTCGGTCGATGGTAGATGGATCGTCCGGAGAATGACGTGTGGCTCCTAAATAAAACGCGGCGGCAATCCCGGCGGCGGCAATGCTGATCAGAAACGCGGCCCCTCGAGGATGGAGCAGCCATAGACAAACAGCAGCCTCGTCTAGGGAAGCTGTGACCAGAGTTGAACGACCGTCCAGCGCAGTGATTCCCGCAACAAAGAGGCAGATGCCAAGCAGCGCGAAGACGGTTGCGACGGCTTCATTCATGGCGTGTCGTCGATACCACGTGGCCCAAACGGCCAGACCCAGTGCGAAAGGAGCCGCCCCGATCGCGAGGCTACTCGCCAGTGTGTCGGCTAACCAACCTTGAGGCAATCCCCACGCGGCCGTCTCTAACCACACAGCGGCTAGTCCGACGAAACAGGCCATCAGACCGAATTGCTCGCCACGCGTGGTGGCGTTTCCGGGCAAAACAATGGAACTTGCTTGAGCCAGCCTCAAACTTCGCTCAAGACGCGCGGCTAACAACGCTGCGCCAATTGCCATTAAGAAGCTCAGCCCACGCGGATTGAGTAGCCACCAATCGACCGCAGCTTCATTGGCCGAGCCCATTGCGACGTGCAACACCGACCCGGTGATGGTATTCCCCTTAGCATACTCCAGTGTTGTGATCGAGTTCATCGCGAGAAAGCCACCGAGCAATGCGAACGTCGAGACAAGCAGTCCATCGAGACCGACTGACCGCCGGACGAACATCCAGACTGCGAGGCCCGCACCAAATAGTGATGTCCACATCACAAAGGCATTCAGGATCGACATACTCGTCCAGGTATGCGTTTTCCCCCACGCGAAGGTCTCTAACAACACGATCGTCAGTGCGAGAATGAACGCACCGCATCCAAACAGTCGGTCGAGGGGAATTCGGCTGTTCGTCGAGGCTTGCTCGCTGATGTCGACGGCAACTGCTTTCGAATAGATCAACGAAGAAATTACGCCAGCGATGATGACGCTCAGGAATCCCATGCCGCGCGGGTTAATCAGCCACCAATGTGCCAGCCAAAAGTCCCAATCTGCGTTATGGGCCGTGACGCCGTCGCAAGTCCAGACCAGGCTCAGCGCCAGAGCCCCGCCCATCGGCAGGAATAAGAGGTGGCCGAGTCGCTCGAGTGGCCTCGGGCCGACGAACACTGACCACGCAATGACAGTAGCACCAAACGCGGCGGTCCAGGTCGTAAGTGCGCTCAGGATCGTCAGGCCGTGCCAGTCACGCATGACTCCCCACACGAAGGTCTCTTGCAGGACCATCGCCAGCGCCACCATGAACGCCCCCGACGTGAAGACAAGCTGCAGCGACACGGGCTTGCTCTCCGCGTGCTCCAGTGATTCGAGGTCGTCGTCTCGCGTAGCGAATGCGGTGGAGTAGATCAGTGCCGTTAGTCCCGTTGCAATTAGCACGCACGCAAACGCCATGCCCCCCGGATTGAAGAGCCACCAGTGATCCGCCCAATATGTCGCGTCAGTACCTGACTGCATGATGCCTGTCACAGTCCAACCTGCGTTGATGACAAGCCCACCGCCCATCAGGACGAACAGGAACCATCCGAGCTTTTCGAGAGGTCTCGGGCCGATCAAGACCGACCACGCGATCACGATGACTCCTGCCAGCGCGGCCCACATCGTAAAGCCGCTCAAAATCGATAGACCGTGCCAGTTGCGGAGCATGCCCCACACAAACGTCTCGGTGATGGCCAGCATCAGACCGATCAAGGGGACTCCCGCCGCCAGCCACAATTCGAGATCGCGGCCCTTCATCCCGAACAGGTCATCAGCTTGACCAGCCTTAGCACGCCGACGGCAAGTCAGCGCCAGCCATGCCATCCCGACGACATCGACGAGGTAACTGAATGATCGCCCGTTAAAGATGTTCGTCCACGAAGTCTCCATCGCTTCCGGGCCGTTGATCAGATGAAACTGCTTCCTCACGAAAGCGGTCTGAAATCCGACCGGATCGGCGAACGTGGCAAGTGCATAAATGAGCAGGATGAACTGCACCTTGGCCAACAGTGACAGGCCCGTGACAGTCAGCGTCTTCTCGTTGAAACGCAGGCCGATCTCGACCAGCAGCACGCTTTCGGCAATCCATGCGATCGTGACCCAGTGCCCGGTGAACTGAAGCGGAGCTGCGATGATCAGGAATGTCCCTGCCAGCCCCGCCAGCAAGGCAGCCACTGGCCTTCCCTGTGGGTTGATCTGGGAATTGAGGATGGCGAGGCAACCATAAATCACCGTCATCCCCAGTGCGAACGCTCCCTGCCAGAACGGAAACAGTTCGTACGTCAGTCCGTACAGTGCACCAAAATAAGCTACGGGAGCGACCATGATCAGGAAGAAATCTCCCGCCACGGCGATCTGCTTACGGACGATGTTCTGCATCACACCGATCAGTGCGAACAGCACGAAGAACGCCGACAGAAAAGCGATCGTTGGAGCCAGCTTGGAAACGTTGTAGAACCAGGAATACCACGTCCACCACGTCAGGCACGTTCCGACAAACGCCAGATTCTGCAAACCGAGCCAGCGGCGTTGCGTTGCGACATAAAGGACTCCCGCGTCGAGCAGCAGCACGTACGGGAACAGCACCCAGAACTGATCTGTGGAGCCATGCAGCATCGCCGGAGTAAGAAACCCGCCGAGCAGACCAAGAAAGGCGGTCGGCTGCGAATCGAAGCGAGCGGCGAACGCAAGGCCACCCGCCGTCGTCAGTGCCATACCCAGGAAAGCGACCTCGTACGACACGAGTCCGTACCAGACATGAGCCGCGAAGCAGGACATGTAGAGAATCCCCATCGCCGCCCCGGTCAGGCCCTGGCCAAGAAAGCGATAGTCGCGACGCATCGAAAATGCTCCGCCACCGAAGCTGAGTACGCCGACGAGCAATCCCAGAATCACGCGCCGAGACGGATCAAGCCAGCCGTTTTCGACGGCATACTTAAAGCCGAATCCCACACCGATGATGACGGCCAAAGCCCCGACCCACGTCAACCACTTCCCGGCGAGAATCTCTTCCAGAGTCGACGGCTCGTCGCTCGTGACAGGTTTCGCGACGGATGCTACGGGCGGCAACATTGTGCCGATCGTCTCTTCGTGAAGTACTGGCGAGCCATATTCTTCGTTCGTGGCTCTCTCGCGCGAGGTCTCTTGGAAAATTGGTCGAGACTCGATCTGCTTGGGCTGAGGAATTTCATCACATTGATTCGGCAATTGAGATGACGAGTCGATGATGACTGAAGCGGCGATTGTTGGCAGCGTGAGAAGTGGAACAGGCTCCAGAGTCGGCGAAGCAGTGGAATCCTCGACCGGAATCGTGAGCCGGTCTTCACTTGGTTTCGAACGCGAGTTGGCGAGCTGTTGCAGTCGCTTGACGGTCGACTCCAATTCTGCCAACCGGTTCCACATGCTCATGACAATAAACGGTGAGGCCACGAACCAGACGACGACCGCCACGAAGATAAGTACGACGAATGGCATGCTAGCCTCGCTGTGAAAAGCCGTTGGCAGTAAATCGCAACCAGCATCATGCAGTAATAAACTGTCCTGAATAGATCCCAGGGCGAAACTTGGGCGCAATTATCACGCAAATTCTCGAAAGAAATTGGAAAAGCAGGAAGACGAGGTCCGTTTGCAGGCGAAACTTCACGTGCTCGCTGCTGCTCAGGTCTGCAGAACACCTTCAGCGCAGTCTGTTTGACTGCGAAGTGTGATCGACGCAACTTTCATCGCAACAATAAGAAAGCCCTCCGACATGTTTTCCGAAGGGCTTTTTTGGATGATTTGTGACGAACACTTTCCGCCAACGCGACCGCCGATACAGAAATCCGTCGTCGACCGTCCGGACAGTCTTGTCGTGCACCACGAAGCGGCACGAAGAGCGCGAAGGAATCAGAGAACGATACGTTTGAGTCCGTAATTGAGCCAAATGTCGTTCACACTGATGGGAAACCCTGTCTTGGCGTCTGCTTGTTTCATTTTGGTCAGCAGTCGGGGCTTCGTTGAATTCTATCTTCGTACTCTTCGAATTCTTCGTGGTAACTCCATCTCACCAACAACAGCCGTTCGTCAATATTAACCCAAGTTACGCAGTTGGGACGATCAAATAAGGACTTAGGTGAGATTTCGGGGTAAAGTCTTCACGACATTTGCGCGAGTTTGTCCAAGTGGCGGAGGCAACGTGGCAGGTTCAGGCGCCTAGGCGATTGAGGATTACAGACTGAGCGGCATCGGGTTCAGTGACAGAGGGCAAGGTGACAATCTCGCCTGCAATCGTAATTTCCGTTCGCCCCTT
>CAIWEX010000105.1 GCA_903911795.1 uncultured Schlesneria sp. | reverse complement strand
CGTAAAGAACGAATGCTCGAAGCGACCCATACCAAGCTGGCCGAACGCAATAAGACCATTGATGCCAAGGAAAAAGAGCTCGATCGCGTCTTGAAGCAAGAGCAGGAGCAACTGTACAAGATCAGCGGCTTGGACCAGAAAGCCGCTACCGATATGTTGATGACGCAGCTTGAGCGCGAGCTGAAGAATGAAACTGGGGCGCTGATTCTCAAGCAGGAAGCGGAACTGAAGCAACAGTCAGAGCGGATGGCTCGAGAAATCATTGGCATGTCGATCCAGCGTTATGCTTCCGCACATACGTCGGAATCGACTGTCTCAACGATCGATATCCCCAGTGATGAGATGAAGGGGCGAATCATCGGCCGCGAAGGCCGCAATATTCGGGCGTTTGAAAAGGCGACTGGCGTCGATGTCATCGTCGATGATACCCCCGGCGTGGTTGTGGTCTCGGCATTCGACAGTGTTCGCCGCGAGACTGCCAAGCAGGCATTGGTGAAATTGATTCAAGACGGCCGAATCCACCCGACTCGTATCGACGAAATCGTGGCTGAAACTCAGAAAGAGATGGAAGCTTTCATCCATCGCCAGGGGAATGAAGCGGCGCAGGAAGCAGGTGTCCCCAATCTGCACGACAAGTTGCTTGATCTGATGGGACGTCTGCACTTCCGGACCAGTTACAGCCAGAACGTCCTGAGACACTCGATCGAAGTGGCGCATTTGACCGGTTTGATGGCCGAGCAACTCGGCCTGAACGGGAACATGGGTCGCCGGTGCGGGTTCCTGCATGACATCGGGAAGGCTGCTGACCACGAGATGGAAGGTGGGCACCCAGCGGTCGGTGCGGAACTCCTGAAACGCTATGGAGAAAAGGGTGAAGTCGTGCACGCCGCCCTGGGGCACCACGACGATATTCGCCCTGAGTACATTTACACCGTGCTGGTGGCAGCAGCCGATGCCTGTTCGGCGTCGCGTCCCGGTGCCCGACGCGAAACGCTGGAGAAGTATGTTCGACGTCTCGAAGAACTGGAAACACTCGCCTGCGGGTTCCCGGGCGTGGAACAGGCCTTCGCCGTTCAGGCGGGTCGCGAAGTTCGCGTTATCGTCAATCCTCAGGATGTCAGTGATCGTGAGGCCGCTAGACTTTGTCGCGACCTTGCCGCAGCGATTGAACAGTCGCTGACGTATCCTGGTGAAGTGAAGGTGACCGTGCTGCGCGAAACTCGCGTTGTGGAATACGCGAAGTAAGCTTTCGGTATTCCAGCGATTTCACAGACTGCCGTTGTCAATCGACAACGGCAGTTGCGTTTGTAAACCGCGAGCTTGCACGAATTATTAACGGAGTCCCCGACGCTCTGTACGGCGGTAAACTGAAATTCACAGTACTGTCATTCGTGCGAATGAGCAGCATCTGGGAATGTCCCGTCACTTACTTCGCGGACATAATCGCGTGTCGCGGTAATGACCGTGGAACGCAGGTCGGCATACTTTTTCAGGAACCGTGGCTGGAATCCACTCAGCCCGAGCATGTCGCAACTCACCAGAACCTGTCCGTCGCACTCAGGCCCTGCACCGATTCCGATCGTGGGAATCGAAATTTCGGCGGTGATCTTGCCTGCAATCGAACGTGGGATTAATTCCAAGACGATTCCAAAAGCGCCCGCCGCCTCGGCGGCCTTGGCATCCGCCAGCAGCAGTTCTTCATCGCGCTGCACTTTGGACATCGCGCCGAACTTGTTGACGGACTGCGGACGCATTCCGACGTGGGCCATGACAGGAATGTCAGCTTCAGCCAGCGCGCGAATGGTCGCTGCCTGGTGAACACCCCCTTCCAGTTTGACCGCAGCCGCTCCAGTCTCTTTCAAAATGCGGCCGGCGTTCTCGACTCCCTGAGCCGGGCTCACCTGGTACGTCATGAATGGCAGATCGACAATCACCAGTGCTCGCTTAACCGCGCGTGCGACCATCTCGCCGTGATAGATCATCTGTTCGAGTGTCACGGGTAATGTTGTCTTATGGCCTTGAACGACCATTCCCAGCGAATCCCCAACCAGGATCGAATCTACGCCTGCTTCATCATAGATCCCTGCCCACAAGTAATCGTACGCCGTGACCATCGACAGCTTCCGCTGCCCCTTGGCCGCGGCAAAACGAGGAACGTTGATTGTTTGAGGGCGTTTTTCCGACGAAGAGTCAGTCATGAGTCACGCAGCAGTCCATCAGACGAGAATTGGCAACAGGGACGATGACCCGTGCTGAACTTCACGAGTCACAATCTGACCGATCAGAGTGGTTGGTGTACAGTCGTCGACTTGAATCTGAGCAAGCGTTCCTGCGAGTCGCGGATTTCCTTCGAATACGACAATGCGGTCGCAGGACGTACGACCTGTCAGTTGCATGGGACCCGAGGTGGCTCCGGAGTCACCTTTCTTGGTTTCACTCTTGCTGGGGCCTTCGACCAGGACTTCGACATCCGTGCCAATGAAACTGGCATTGTCTTCGGCACTGATCTGGTTCTGGACCGCCAGCATTTCATTGTTGCGATGCTTCTTGACGTCCTCGGGAACATCGTCCGCATGCAAGTCATAGGCCTTGGTCCCAGGTCGCGGGCTGTATTTGAAAATGAAGCTGTTCTTGAACCGGCATTCGCGGATCAGATCGAGGCTTTTCTGATGAGCTTCCTCGGTTTCACCGCAGAATCCGACGATAAAATCGCTGGAAACTGCCGCGCGTGGAAGCGTCGCCCGAATTCGGCCGAACATTTCACGATAGTCTTCGATCGTGTATCCACGTTTCATCCGCTTCAGCATTTCGTTGCAGCCCGATTGAGCCGGTACATGCAGATATTGAGCACACTTCGGCAGATCGCGAACAGCCTGCAGCAGGTCGTCGGTCATATCCTTTGGAAAATTCGTCACGAATTTCAAACGCAGAATGCCATCCACGTCGTGAATATGCTCCAGCAGATCGGCCAGTCGGAACAGTCGTCCGTCCTGGGTGAACTTGTAGCTGTTCACTGTCTGACCCAGCAGGATGACTTCCTTCACCCCCTGATCTGCCAGAACCTGAACTTCGTGGCGGATATCACGCGGCGGTCGACTTTGTTCCGGGCCGCGCGTCATGGGAACAACGCAATAAGTGCAGAATTTGTCGCATCCGATCATGATCCGGACAAACGCCTGATACGGTGTTGGCCGCATCTCAGGTTCACGTAGCGGATCGTAGCTCTGAAAGCTGTCGCTGACGACACCGCGCGTTCCTTCGTTTCGATCCAGGCTGATGGCGATTGAACGTTCACGGTGATCACGAGCCGCCTCGATCAGCCGAGGAACTTCCGCCAGTTGCCCCGTGCCGACGACCAGATCGACATGCGGAGCACGCTGGAAAACCAGTTCCTGATCCTTCTGAGCCATGCAGCCCAGAACACCAATCACCTGATTCGGCCGGGTATTCTTGCTGTACTTCAACCGCCCCAGAGCGGAATAAATCTTGTGCTCGGCGTGCTCTCGCACGCTGCACGTGTTGAACAGCACCGTATCAGCTTCGCCGATGTCATCCGTCAGGCTGTAGCCCTGTTTGCGCAAAGCGCCGACGACCAGTTCGCTGTCCAGCATATTCATCTGGCAGCCGACGGTTTCGATGAACAGTTTGCCGTTGTGTGGATTGGTCATGTCAGACGCCGAAAACAGAGCAATGGAACAAAGGGATTTCGATACGTTGAACGCAACGTGAGCGGTTAGCGGACCCGCTCGATATATTCGCCCGTCTGGGCATTGATTCTGATCATATCTCCCATTTCGACAAATGCGGGAACCTGAACAGTCTCCCCATTTTCGACAGTGGCAGGCTTGGTCAGGTTCGAGGTTGTGTTACCACGCGCCACCGATTCGGTATAGGTGACCTTCATGACCGCCTGAGCCGGCGCGGTCAATCCGATCGAAACTTCTCCCCAGAACAAAACGCCGCAGACGGCATTATCCTGCAGAAACCGAGCCTGATCACCGGCAGCTTCAAGGGAAATCGTAAACTGTTCAAAACTTTGCTGATCCATAAAGACCAGGCCGGTCGTGTCTTTAAACAGAAACTCGCCCTCGCCATTGCGAAT
>CAIWEX010000104.1 GCA_903911795.1 uncultured Schlesneria sp. | reverse complement strand
GCCAAAGCTTCTTGGCCAGGTCGTACTGCTCGAACAGGCTGCGCTGCTGCTCGACATTGTCAGCGGCAAGCATGGCGTTCACAGCATCACGCATTTTCGCCACGCGATTGATGTAGTAGTTCACAAACCACGCAAACGTGCCGCTGGTACAGCGGAAATAGAACGATTTCCGTCGACCGACTCGGAACAGCCCCCCCTTACGATCCCAGAAAGCGCGCGCTTCGGGAGAAAGGTGCGGTCGCAACCGTTCGGGGTAAACGGACATCCAGTTGGGCAGGTTTCCCTTACCGAACAATTGGAAGAATGTTTCGTAGTCCAGATGCTTCGCCGCGACCAGTTTGAGGTCCAGCAGATGATTCTGTTTGGGGTTCATGTCCACAGCATGGACGTGTCCGGCACCTGCCAGTGCGTAATCAATCGCGTTACATCCGGCGGAGGTAATCACGAGGACTCGGTCCTGAGGCGTCAGTTCCAGAGCGACTCGGTCCAGCCGAGGATCTTCCCAGCACTGGTTGTAAACGATGTTTCGCCCGTGGACGAGGTTAAACCAAGTCTTGCTCAGTCGTTCGACAACCATGTTGCAGTCAATCCGTGGAAGAAGAATTCAGAGTTCACCAATTCGCAATTTCGGCCACACAATGGTCGTCACCGATGCGACATCCGCCGTGGGAATTCCCCTATGTTCGTAGAAAGGCGACGGATTCTCAACCGAGCATGAACGAACAGGCGAATCTCTGTGAATTTCGAGCGGTTATTCGGGTTGTAACGGCATCAGGAGAGGCGATTTGCGGCTTTTGGTCATCTGTTCGAGTTACTCGCGTCGTTTTGAGAACGCGATTTTCGCAATGGCGCGTCTTGGGGGGGGGGGGTGTTGTTTTGGCCTAACCCGCACCAAACAACATGACTGAACCGATGAACAAGTTGACAAAGCCGTTGTAGTACATGCCGTTCCGAAACGCCTTCGCACGTCGATCGGCAAATTCTTTGCAGGTCATGTCAATCTGCCACTTGGTTAGACAATGACTACCCGGTGAAACAGGCGATAAGTCTATCCGCAAATCGATGCCACTTGCTCGGAGATTACGCCTGCCCGACTGTAGGCACCGGCCCTAATCGCTGCATTTCTCCGCGCGGCGACGTTGGGACAGTTCTGTCGAACGGCACTGCCCCATTTGGCAATCGTACTGGCCATAAGTAGCCTGTTCCGTCAATGAACATCACCACCTCCGCATCGCACATCGGCAATTCGATTGGCACGCGTGGAACAAATTTGTTAGGACCGATTCCGGCCAAATCGAAAACCTGACCGTTGGCTCTCAGTTCGAGTCGCACTTCGGCTGAATATCCCTTTTGTTGAATTGGCTGTTCCATGTCAATTTCTCGATTAGATCCAGTCGAACGCGCCAAAAGGTATGCGAAGTCTCGAAATTTGACAATCGAGAAAGACTTCGGATACGGATGCGATGGCTTCGTTCTTTCCACGAATAAGGGCACTGCGATCAAAGCTTTTCGGTTTCCGCAATTGTACCGTTACGAATTGGAGATATACGAATATTTGCAAAAATGGCAGATCACCAAGGCTCACGATTTTCACATTCCAGAGTTGGTGTCGTCCGATCCAGGACTCAGTGTCATCGAGATGACGGTGGTTTCTCCGCCGTTCATCTTGGACTTCGTCAGTGCTCGAATTGAGGCGGATGTTGTGTATGACGACGAGTGGATCGCACAGCGGATGGATGAGTTCGAAGACGATTGGCCGACAGTGCGGTCTGCCATTTTCTGGCTCCACCAACAGGGGATTCAGCTTGTCGATGTTCATCCCGGAAACATCAAATGCAGATGACCGCCACTGATTTCACGCACACCCACTCCAGAAACCTGCACGGATGCTTTCTTGACAACCAGTGCGTCTACCAGATCTAGATCCCGAAATGACGCGAAGAGCCAACCCCGCGCGACTCCCGACGTTCGTATTCCGTTGATATGATGGCGGTGGTAGGCGACCCGTTCGCTCTGCGAAATGCGAGATGCGAACATTGGCAATCGAGGCAAACGTAAAAATTCTGACGACCGTCCCTGGGTTCGTCCGCGTGAAAGGAACCTTACTTCGTGACCAAAGCAGATCCGGCGACCAACCCCGCCTCGTCCAAAGGGGGATTCTTCAGCGACCTCAAGATTCTCTGGCACATGGCTGTCACGGGGGGACGAGGGAAGACTCACGAAGAACGGCTCGAAAATTTCTACTCGGGGCAGGCAGCGGGATATGATGCGTTCCGCAAGCGACTGCTACACGGACGTGAAGAGTTGTTTGCCGCGATGCCAACAGCCCCGGGGGGTGTCTGGGTCGACATGGGGGCGGGAACCGGTGAGAACGCCGAGAACTGGGGAGACCGCCTGAAAGATTTTTCCAAAGCGTACTTGGTGGACTTGAGCTCCTCGCTGTTGAAAGTCGCAGACCAGCGGATCGCCGCGCGGGGCTGGCAGAATGTTTCGACGGTACATGCCGACGCCACCAAATTCCTGCCTCCGGAAGGTGCCGCCGATATCGTCACGTTCTCGTATTCCCTGACGATGATTCCCGACTGGTTTCTGGCACTTGACCAAGCGGTCCGGATGCTCAAACCGGGTGGGATGCTGGGAGTTGTTGATTTCTTCGTCGCTCGCAAGTGGCCCTCAGACGGTCTGACAAAGCACGCCTGGTCAACTCGGACGTTCTGGCCAACGTGGTTTGCCAATGACAATGTCTTCTTGAACGGAGATCATATTCCGTACCTGCAAAGCCGGTTCGAAACATTGACATTGCAACAACACCAGGGCAAGGTACCCTATCTTCCGTTTGTTCGAGCACCGTATTATCTGTTTATCGGCAAGAAGCCACTGGCGTGATGGAACTGCGGTGGCATTCGCACTCGACCTGGACCTCATGGAGGAAGACCAACGATGGCGAAAATTTTCTACAGCATGGCGGGCGAAGGACGCGGACACGCAGTCCGAGTCCGAACGCTGGTGGAGCACCTGCGGCACGACCATGAGCTGGTCTTGTTCGCTCCAGATGAAGCTTATGATTTTCTGGTCAAGTCGTATGGCGACGGCCAGTCTGTCGACAACGTGCGGCTGGTGCGGATTCCCGGCATCAAATTCCATTACACCGGTGGCAAGCTCGATCTGTTCAAGTCCATCGGGTACGGATTGAGTTACGCTCGCCGCGAACTACCGCAACTGGTCGATGCACTTCATCGGCGGATTGAGGCTGAGCAACCCGACCTGTGCATTTCGGACTTTGAACCGTCGTTACCGCGAGCGGCTCGGAAAGCGGGCGTCCCCCTGATGAGTATTGATCATCAACATGTGCTGCTCGCCTACGACCTGCGATCCCTGCCGCTGATGCTGCGACGCTATGCCTGGTGGATGAGCTGGTCGATCCGCTGCTATTACGGTCGCGGAGACTACGAAGCGGTTGCTTCGTCCTTTTACAGTCCGCCACTGAAACCGGGTTTCGGCCATGTGAGCCAGGTCGGCCCCATGCTGCGAGAAGATCTCGTCGCAACGGTCCCTCAACAAGGCAATTTTCTCCTTTCCTACTTGCGGGCGAACACGCCGCCGCGAGTCCTGGAAACACTGTCTGGATCCGGGTGGGATGTGCGAGTTTATGGACTCGGCGAACGTCCGCAGCAGGGACGCGTGACCTTTCATGCCATTAACGAACAGCGGTTCGTCAATGATCTCGCCAGTTGTGCGGCACTCGTCAGCGCCGCTGGAAATCAGCTGCTGGGGGAGTCGCTGTTTCTTGGCAAGCCCGTCTTCGCGATCCCTGAAGAAATGCATCACGAGCAGCAGATTAACGCTTGCTTCCTCAAGCAGATGGGGGCCGGGGACTGGACGACACTGGAAACGTTGTCCAGTGTTCATTTGAGCAAATTCCTGTCGCGTCTGGACGACTACCGGGCCAGCACGGCAGCCTTGTGCGGGCGATTGAACGGCACCCCGGATGCACTCGGTGCGATTCGAAACGCGATTGCTCGCCGATCACGACCATCAGCCGTGTTGGAATCGGCGAGGATCTGAAAGTCGCAATGAGTACTGACATCGTCACCGCTACCGCCTTGCCATCGCTCTGGCGTCGAATTCTGCGGCAATGCTGGTCAGGTGGCTCCATGGCCACGTTGATGCTGGCTGTGGTCATCTGGAATGGTTCACGGACTGTACCAGTCGATCCGACTCAGCCGATTGTTCTGATCGGTGAGCCACCGCCCGCCGCATCCAATACCGATGTTCTGCGTGTGGCAACGTTTAACATTCACAGCGGACGAGGTCGGGATCGGCGTTTCGACCTGGCTCGAACGGCCGCAGTCTTTTCGACTCCCCCCGATCTGCTGGGGTTGAACGAGGTTCGTGGAACATGGCACGCATCTCTGGGACGTGACCAGGGAGTTGAGCTGGGACAGAGATTGGGAATGCAGTCGGCCTTCGTTCCCACTGAACGGCGTTGGTGGCATGACCACTTTGGGAACTCGGTGCTGACGCGTCTTCCAATCACTCAAATCCATCGGCTGCCGCTCGCTGGATTGCGAGGCAAGGCTTTTCGAACGGCCACCTTGGTCCAATTCGAATTCCAGAGCCGATCCGTACAACTGCTGTCGGTCCATGTCGACAGCCAGTCGGACCGTGAACGACAGTTGCAAGCAGTGCTCGCACTTTTTACAGGGCTGCAGGCACCCGCAATCCTGATAGGGGATTTGAATTCTGATCGCGAAGACCCTCAATTGAAATCGCTGCTCGCACGGCCGGATGTCGTTGATCCGCTGAAGGATGCCCCGGGAGGTGCTCGAGGGCGACTTCCCATCGACTGGATCCTGGCTCGCGGCTTTCGAAGTCGCTCAGGCCAATTCATAGACAACGACGCTTCAGATCATCCGGCCGCGGTTGCGGAGTTGGAGTTGGAGTGATTTGATGACAAAAATCCTCAATGTGATTGGCTGTTTCCGGCAGGCCTCACCGTCCCATGTTTGATCGCAACCGGCAATGTGGCAATAGGTTGCAGTATTCTTCCGAAGAAAATCGCGGAGACCTTCGGTCAGTTGTTTCGGCGGGGTCGGGAGACCCGCGCCGAACGCGCTGAGAGTTCATCCAGGCTGACGCGCGTCAAACTGTATGGCTTGTCCCGGCAATACTGGTTGGCGCCGATGGAAAATGCCGAAACTTCGGAAAACCCCGTTTTCCCGATCCAAACACTACAGGTCGCACTCTCATGGGCAACTTGGCTTGTCTCGCGCTGGCAATCCTGTTGGCGGTCGTACCGCTGGCGTCTGGCCAGAGCGATGAGCCACTGCACCCTGCGTTTGTCGACGAAACATTGCGAGACCCCTTTCTGACTCCTGTGAAATCGCAGATCTCCGGGCCACTCGACGAGCCGATCGAGCGGGATTGGGATCGAGACTTTCAGACGAATCCGTATGTTCCGGGATCGCCTGCGGCCGTCTTCGCAGAAGACGAAGACTGCACCTCGACGGAACCGGTTGCACCGCGCCGAAGTCCGATTATGGATTCCGGCGTCACAGCGACCTGGCTGGCACCTGTGGAAGGGTTTGGCATTTCCGACGTCGATGTCAGGACGACGCTGCTGTTTCCATTATTGGTGAAGGGGTCGCCGTTACGGCTCTCCATGTCTGCGGGAACGACGTTTGTGAATGCCCCCGCGGTGATTGATGTTCCCAACCGACTGTATGGAATCCAGGCGGAACTGCGGTGGTACATTCCACTCAAGGAAACCTGGGGAATTGATCTGGGAGCTGGGGGAGGCGTCTATTCGGACCTCAATGGAACGGCGAGCGAAGGATTTCGTGTGACGGGTCGCGCGATCCTTGTCAAAGACCTGAACGCTCAGTGGAAAGTCTCCGCCGGGGTGCTCTACCTGGGCCGAAAGAACCTGTTGGCAATGCCGATCGCCGGTGCCATCTACACTCCGCGCGACGACTTCCGTGTCGAAATCCTGATTCCTCGTCCGCGAGTTCTGAAGCGGATTGCCGTAAATGGAGCACGCGAACACTGGATCTATGCCGGTGGCGAAGTGTTCGGCGGTAACACTTGGGCCATTCAGCAAACGAGCGGTCTGCAAGACACGTTCATCTACAAAGACAATCGAGTCCTTGTCGGCTATGAAACAAAGGGGCCGGGAATCGTTTCTGGACGCATTGAAGCGGGCTACGTCTTCATGCGAAAAGTCTCGTTCTCAAGCGACCCCACGACGCTCGATCCCGGTGGAACCGTGATGCTGCGAGCAGGAATCACGTATTGATGGCGAGGTTGCCCTACGTTCCACAAAACGTTCGGTAGCTGCAATCGTCTGATGGGATCTGGTACCCGGCAGATTCGGCGTCCACGTTATACGGTGTCGCCAGAACAGCCAAAAGTCGAAGCAACAAGGAAAGTTCACCGTTCTCGGCAGCGGCGAGTGCTTCTTCGACGCGGTGGTTCCGGGGAATAACTGCAGGATTGACTCGCCTCATTGTAGTACGTGTTGCACTCGCAGATCGGCTCTGCTGGCTGAGGCGCAACTGCCATCGGGAATTCCAAGACTGGAATTCGGGCGATCCGTACCGTTCAGCCGTCAGCGGTTCATCCACCGAGAGATCTCGGAAAGTGTTGGTAAAATCTGCTTTCGTTTTCTGCATCCAGTTCAGAAGCGACTCTGCCAAGTCTCGGTCGCCCACCTCGGCCTTCTGAAGTCCCAGCTTTGCCCGCATTCCTGCCAGCCAGTATTCCTCGAACAGATCCGGAAACTGGCCGAGCATGTCTGTCGCGATCGCAATTGCGTCGTCCTGTTGAGGAGCAAGGAGTGGTAACAGAGTTTCGGCAAAACGGGCGAGATTCCATTGCGCAATCGCGGGCTGGTTGCCGTAGGCATATCGACCCGCATGATCGATGGAACTGAAAACCGTGGCGGGGTCGAAGGCGTTCATGAATGCGCACGGGCCGTAATCAATAGTCTCGCCTGAGATCGCCACGTTGTCTGTGTTCATCACCCCGTGGACGAAGCCGACCAGCTGCCACCGGGCGATGAGTGCGGCTTGTCGGTCCATGACAGCACGGAAGAAATCGGCGTGGCGGTTCGTTGAGTCGGCAAGTTCAGGATAGTGACGTTGGATCGTATAGTCGGCCAACACTCGCAGGCTCGATTCGTCGTCTCGGGCAGCCAGGTACTGAAACGTTCCGACCCGGATGTGACTGGCAGCCACGCGGGTGAGGATTGCCCCCGGTAGCTGTGACTGACGATAGACGCGTTCGCCCGTGGTGACGACGGCAAGACTGCGTGTTGTCGGAATGCCGAGTGCGAACATCGCCTCGCTGATGATGTACTCACGAAGCATCGGCCCCAGTGCAGCACGACCGTCTCCTCGCCGCGAGTACTGGGTCTGCCCGGCCCCTTTCAACTGAATATCAAAACGCCCCCTGGGAGAACATTGCTCTCCCAGCAGGATCGCCCGGCCGTCACCCAGCATCGTGAACCCGCCGTATTGATGACCAGCATAGGCTTGTGCAATCGGTTGGAACCCGTCGGGAAGATCCTGGCCTGCAAACAAAGCTGCGGCCGCATCTGCCGACATCTGGGTCAGGTCGAGACCGAGGTCCGCTGCCAGTTTATGATTGAGAATCACCAACCGGGGTGCAGAAACCTCAGCTGGCTTTGCGGGGCTAAACAAACAGCCTGGCAATCGCGAGTATGTATTGTCGAGCCGCCACCCCAAGGGATCCTGGTCAGCCACGACTTCAATTTCCGTCAAGTTCACCATCCCGATTCTCCATTCTTCAGGTTGACCTCATTATAGAGGGCATGTTGCTGCACCGAGAGGCTGAAAGTGAAATCGACGTTCCATCAACATCAATCGCGACTTCACGGCCGCGCGGATTGATGACGCGAAGAATCAATTTGATTCTGGAATTCCGTTCCTCGTTCCACGATTTCCGCCTTCAGAAGTACATCCGGCCAACATTTGTCTGCTGATCTCGAGACTCAAAACCCTATAAAACAGGCTGTTTTCTCGAATTTTGATCACCCCGACTCCGTTGAAGTCCCGAAGGGGCCTGCCGGGTTCCTCAAGTGAAATGAACGGGTTTTCGCGAATTGGCACGGGGCCTGCAATCTACTGTTCCCGTCGGATGGACATCGAAACAAGGTTCTTCGCAAGGAAAGAG
This sequence comes from uncultured Schlesneria sp., assembly GCA_903911795.1. Lineage (GTDB taxonomy): Bacteria > Planctomycetota > Planctomycetia > Planctomycetales > Planctomycetaceae > Schlesneria. The sequence continues at coordinate 16,512 of CAIWEX010000104.1, read as the reverse complement.
AGGGCATCATGTTACGCAAATCAATGGTTGGAATCGTGGCGATCATGGGCTTGTTGGTTGCAGGAGCGGGGTCTGCATTCGCTGATCATCATGGCGGGTACGGAGGTGGACATGGTCATCATGGCGGATATGGACATCATGGTGGCGGATATGGGTATGGAGGATACGGCGGGTATGGATACGGTCGACCAATCGTCGTGGCTCCTCGGCCAGTCTTTGTTCCTCCACGACCAGTCGTGGTCCAGCAACCCTATCCAGTTTATGGTGGTGGGAATGTCGGTGGTTACGGTGCCGGGGGCTGTAATAGCGGGTATGGTGCAGGCTACCAGACCTACGGAATTGGTTCCCAATACGGAACAGCGTTCAGTTATTCGACCCCAGGCTTCGGCCTTTATTTGAGCCGATAGGCGTGATGGCAAATGGAGTGGGCCGACGGGTAGCACATTCTCTGTAACGGGCTATCGTAAATGACAGTGCAGACGAGGGGCATTGCGATGCAATGCCCCCGATTGCGTTTACGGATTCCGAAGATTGCGATTTTCGGCATCGCTTCAAATTCTTGTGATCCGCTGCGGCGGAAAATCGTTCATGGGGTACAACATCAGCATGATCGAATGGGATGCTCATTTTTGAGCATCACTTCATCCAAGTGCATCGTTTCAAAAGGCAGAGCACAAACCGCGAGGGAAAATGCCGCAAGCCAGTGTAAACGCCGCTCATTTGTAAGGATTGAGGACCTCTGAAGGTTTATCTTCATATCGAACGAACTGCATCAGTCACATTCGATCTCTGCAATTTCGAAAAAAATGCTGAATTGGTCGATTTTTCGAATGCGATTTTTGTTCTTGGTGCGTCTTTAAATGGCAGCATCAAAACTCCCGAACTTTGATGAAGGGACGAGAGTGATCACAGATCTGGAACTGGTGGATCGAGTACGAGCCGGCGACATTCAGGCCTACGAGCAACTCGCCGAGCGGTACGAGCGGAGTGTCTTGGCGATTGCACAGGCTGAGTTGCGAGATCCGCAAGTCGCTCAGGAAGTGACTGAAGCAGTATTGCTTCAAGGTTATCGGGCACTGGAAAATCTGGTCGATGGCTCCCGATTTGGTCCGTGGCTCTTGAAGCTGGCTCGACGTGAATCCATTGAAGCCGTTCGAACCATGCCGATACCTGTCGGTGCAGGCGGCCCCGGTCTTTCCGATGGCGAACTGGATTGCTGTGATCTGGAATGGATCGAGCATGAAATGCTACTCGGCCTGATCGCCAGACTTCCTCCTGACGAACGGCGGCTGATCGGATTGCGATACTTCGACAACCATCCCCTGCCGACAATTGCCGCAATTACAGGTACTCCGGTTGAACGCCTGGAAGAACAGATTTCGCGTACCGTCACGCGGTTAAACCTCAGATGGCAACGAGAGCAAGAATGATGAAGAGCTACCCCACGACTCAGTTTGAAAATCGGCTGAAATCCACCGGAACAACTCTGCGGGAACGCCCTTCTATTGTTGATCGGGTGATGGCAGAAATTCGCCGCGTCACACTGAAGTCGGCTGCGAATCAAACAACACGCCGGTAGTTTCACAAGTAGGCTGCGATTCCAAGGCGCCTGTTTTCGTTGATCTCCACCAGCCGACGTTGTTTTCCCAGCCGATACAGCTTGGCCATATGGCACGTTCCAGACTTAATTTGTGGGTTGATATGAAATGGTACGACGGACTTCCAGTCCGTCGGCACCGACCTTTAGCGACGGACTGGAAGTCCGTCGTACCCCCGAATTTCGCGACTTTCTCGCCAATTCGAGCAGACAGCACGATTGGATCGCTTTCAAGAAACGCAAGCAATTTGCGAATAAGTGCTGATGCATGCGTGACGGCTTCGCGCAAGGCAATTTAGCGGACCAATTGCCTATACCCTGTATTTCATGCCGTTAAAGTCGGATTTTCAGGGAAGGTCGTTCGTGAGCTTCGCCAACGGTGCGGATGGTCCGGATGGATTTGTTTCAGAAAGTGTCGTTCCCGTTTCGAGTTCTGCCGAGTTGATTCGAGAGCACGTGTATAATCCGCGTGTCGCTCGGCGGATGTTCGTCTGCCGGTCAGGAGTTTGGTATCGGTTGGGTAGGAGTTTCGACCGATCAGGTCTGGCGGTGTCGCGAGCCGGAATGCTTCACCCCGCCTTCCAACGAGGCTTTTCCCATGCGTCAGTCGTCCACTGTTCTGCTTTGCGGAGGGACTCTTGTCGTCGGTCTCGTCCTGGGTACGGGCTTCGGCACGACTCTCAATCGATCATTGCTGGCTGATCCCCTCGATACTGCGACCAGTGAGCGGCTGTACAAGGAATTGAGCCAGGAAGGGACGTCGTTTCAGGAAGGGAGCGGTCTGCTCGCCAAGATCGCTGCGGTGTCGACCCCTGCAGTGGTACATATCCAGAGCGAACGCAAGATTGCCGGTGGACGCAAAGAAGAAGAAACTGGCTCCGGCGTGATTATGAACAGCGTCAAATCCTCGGGATTTTTCGTAGTGACGAACGCTCACGTCGTCGACAAGACCCACATGGAATCGATTTCCATCCACTTGCACGATGGTCGAGTCCTGCAGCCAGAAAAAGTCTGGGCCGATCCACAGACCGATGTTGCCGTGCTTCGCATCAGTGCGCCGAACCTTTCGGCCGCCAAATGGGGCGACAGTCAGAAGCTGGACATTGGCCACATGGTCCTGGCAATGGGTAGCCCGTTTGGCCTCAGTCGATCCGTGACATTCGGAATCATCAGCGCTAAAGGACGTCGACAACTGAAACTGGGGCAATCGGAAGTTTTGAACCAGGATTTTCTGCAGACCGATGCTGCCATCAATCCGGGGAACAGTGGCGGCCCCTTGATCGATATGCAGGGGCGAGTCGTCGGGATCAACACCGCGATCGCCTCATCGAGTGGTGGGAACGAAGGGATCGGATTTAGTATCCCCAGCCATCTAGTTCAACGAGTGATGGAACAATTGCTTGAACACGGCGTGGTGACGCGAGCCTGGATCGGGGTGAAGCTGGATGACAAGTTTGACTCGAAAGTAGCTGCGAAGCTGAAGCTGGACCGCGTCCAGGGAACTCGCGTCAGCGAAGTCTTTCCAAATTCTCCGGCTGCCCGAAGCGGATTGCAATACGATGACGTTGTGCTGAATTTCGATTCGACCGACGTTCAGGATCACGATCATCTGATCAATCTGGTCAGCCTGTCCCCCATCGGAAAACGGATCCAGATGGTGGTCTGGCGTGGCGGGAAAAAGGTGACACTGACAATCGTTCTTGCCGACCGAACCGAATTGCCTGCCAACAGCGAAGCACCACGACCTGAAATTGGCACTCCGGTTCGTACGATGGGGCTGACGGTTCAACCGCTCGACGATGACCTGACCGATCAAATTGGCCAGCCCCAGGCATCACGAGGATTACTGGTTCTGAGTGTCGAAAAAACCAGTTCACTCAGCCAGCGATTGCAACCTTACGACATCATCGAAGCAGTCGGCCGAACCCCGGTTTCCACTCTGGACGAGTTGAATCAGGCACTCGAATCGAACTCCAGGCGCGAGTCGATTGTGCTGCGGATTCATCGTCACGATGGATCGGAAACAGGGATGGAAGAACAACTGGTCATCTGGAAACGGTCACCACTGGCGGCAGTCGAGCGTTGATTGCCAGCGGAAACCACGCAATCATCTCGCGTAATCGTCCGAACGTCGCACTCCTTCGTGGTTTCCTGAGTCATGCAGCTTGATCGATTGAAATCTCTGTTAGATCAATTTCCCCAGCGGCGTATCGCCGTGCTGGGGGATTTTTTTCTCGATAAGTATCTGGAAGTCGATCCCACGCTGGCGGAACCGAGTCTCGAAACTGGCCGCGTGGCCCATCAGGTCGTGGGAATCCGTCGGAGTCCCGGGGCGGCTGGTACGGTTGTAAACAACCTCGCCGCACTCGGTGCAGGCCAAATGCATGCTGTGGGTGCAATCGGTGACGACGGTGAAGCGTTTGATGTCTGCGGAGGTCTGAATCGGCTGGGATGCTCAACCGATGCCCTGCTCCGCTGTCCGGAACTGATGACACCCACGTATCTGAAACCGTGTGACAGGAGCGTCCCAGGCCTGGCGGGTGAACATTCTCGGTACGACACGAAGAACCGAGTGCCGACCCCGGCATCGATCGTTGATCGCATTGCCGCAGAACTCGAACGAGTCCTCCCGAACGTCGACGCACTGATCGTGATGGACCAGGTGGAACTGCCAGACTGCGGTGTCGTCACGTCCGTGCTGCGGGATCGAGTCGCAGAATTCGCCAGGCGATTTCCGCAGGTCCTGTTCTGGGCGGACAGTCGGCGGTTCATTCGGCAGTTCCGAAATGTCACCATCAAGGCCAATCAGTTCGAGGCCATCCATAAGTTGAATCCAGCAGTGGGTGAGGTAGTTTTACTCGAAGAATTGCGCCAAGTACTCCCGGAAATCCGCGCGGAAATCGGAGCGCCAGCCTTCATCACCTGTGCGGAACGAGGAATCCTGGCGGGGGACGTAGCTGGGACGCTGGTGCCTGGTGTCAAAGTGAATGGACCGATCGACCCCACAGGTGCCGGGGACAGCGCGACGGCGGGGGCAGTTCTTGCGCTTGCCAGCGGTGCCACTCCTGTGGAAGCAGCGCTGATGGCGAATCTCGTGGCATCGGTTACTGTTCAGCAACTCGGAACAACCGGTTCCGCATCGCCGAATCAAGTCTGCGAGGCCTGGGCCGAGTGGACACGACAGCAGGCAGGTTGAACACGATGCCACTGCTGAACACTGCAACACCGATCAAACTCCGTTTGAATCGTGATCTTGCGAGGACAATCAAACGAGGCCATCCGTGGGTCTATGCGGAAGCGCTGCGCGATCTTCCCAAGGCTCCGGCGGGTTCTCCTGCGATCCTGCTGGACAATCGCAAAGGACAGCCTGTGGCGGTCGGGATGTACGATCCCAACTCGCCCCTCGCGTTTCGAGTTTGTGATACTGACGGGGAAACGAATCTCGATGATCGCTGGGCCGAGCACCGCTTGCGGAAAGCCTACGAGTTGCGTCGGACTTTGTTTGACGGTCAGACAACCGGATATCGATTCGTGAATGGCGAAGGAGATTCGACGCCTGGCCTGGTCATCGATCGCTACGGTGATATCGCTGTGTTGAAACTGGATGGTCCAGGCCCCTGCGGGTTCTGGAATCCGGTGGGCGTTGCTGAATGGCTGGCGAAGCACGCTTCGATCACAACCGTATTTGAGCGACGCAAGGAACGGGGTCGCGAGGGTCGAGTCCTGATCGGCGATGAACCAAATGAACCGGTCTCGTTTCTCGAACGGGGCCTGAAGTTCACGGCCGATGTGGTCCACGGGCAGAAGACCGGTTTCTTTCTCGATCAGCGCGATAACCGGCACGTGATTCGATCACTCGCCCAGGGCCGATCGGTTGTGAATCTCTTTTCGTACACGGGCGGTTTTTCAATTGCTGCGGGAATCGGTGGAGCAACACAGGTGACAACAGTCGACCTCGCGCAGCCTGCCGTCACAACCGCTCACGATCACTGGATTTTGAACGGTCTGGATCCTTCAGTACACGAACCAATTGCGGCCGATGCGTTTCAATTTTTGACACAAGCGGGCTCAAGAAAACGACGATGGGAAATCACCATCGTCGATCCACCATCGTTTGCACCGAATCAGGAATCCGTCGCGCGAGCCACTGCCGCTTATCAATCGCTGATCTCTGGCGGAGCTCGAATTACGGCAGGCGGAGGTCTACTGGCGGCCGCATCCTGCTCCAGCCATATCGATCTAGAGATGTTTCTGAAGATTTGCGAGGAGGGAGTTTCCGAGGCACGTCGCCGTGCCACGGTCCTGTCCGTTCAAGGACAACCCCCAGACCATCCCAGCCCGTTGGCACTGCCAGAATTTCGCTATCTGAAATTCGTGCTGCTGCGTCTGGATTGAGTTTCTGCCTGGTTTTCTTTCTTGCTGACTGCTGACGGCTGGCGGCTGGTACGATCGAATCACTGCCCCTTGATCTCGGGGTGCCCCAGCAGAAACTTCCGCCGCTGGTCAGCGAATGATTTCAATGACGTGTGAGGACGACGCCCTTCAGTCGCCGGTGCTGTTTCGCTGGAGACCGTCTGTCGAAAAGCCTCGTACGAGGACAGCTTCTTCGTGTCGGCCTTGATTTCGGCGTCGATCAGCGTGACGTAGCGGTCAACGATTGGCTGAAGCTTCTGCCAGTCGAGCCACTCTTCGGCAATCGTTTTGACGTGGGCAAGATACCTGGCTTTAAGGCTGGGGACCGCCAGTAACTTGCTGCGGAGCGGCTTCGATTTATCGGTCAGGCCAATCAGTGGATCGAGTTCCAATCCCCCACCACGTGGTCCCTGCGGGCCACCGCCTTGCGGCCCGTCGCGTCTGGGACCATCGCCTCTTGGCCCCCCTGGGCCATTGGGGCCTGGTTGACGCGGGCGACCTTCAGGTCCACCTTCACCGGGGCGACCGCGTCCGCCACCAAACAAGCCACCGAAGCCTCCCATCGGCCCCCCGGGACCGCCCGGACCACCCATTCCCGGACCCATGCCTGGTTGAAAAGTTTCGTTCGAGTCATGTGGGATGATGTGGAACTTCCCCTTATCGTCACGATAGATGCAATAGTCGCTGGCGCGAATCCAGTATCCGTCGCTATTGATCAATGCATTTTCCAATGCAAGAAACCACAGGGCACCGTCGATATCCAGAATCGGTTCCAGAGCTTCTTCCAGTTTGTCGGCAGGAGTTTCATTCAAGGTCTTGCAGAGTGCGATCAGTGCTCGCCAGTCCTTGTCGCTTTCTTTGGTCTTCAGTGAATAACGAGATTTGTAAGCCGCAGGATCATCACCCAGATATTCCAGACCACCGCGACCCATGGGACTTCCCGGGACTTTCCAGCGTGCGCCCTTGGTCGTTTCAAAGTTATCTGTCAGGAATTCCTTGTTGAACTGTTGAGCGTTCACGTACACGCCCCAGCTTTCTCCGTTGATTGCGACCTTCACAAAATTCGCTTTCGGAGCTGGGATGTATTTGCGGGCGACCTCGAGATACAGCACCGAATGCAGAAATGTCGGGTCTTCGTGAGAATTGAGCAGATTGAGAGTCTTGTAGCCGTACAGTCGCTGCTTCGGATCGACAAAGTCGAACGAGAGATTTAGCGAACGCTTGGAACCGGCCCCCACCATTCCGAAGGAAGACATCCCTCGGAAGTGAACTCCGACATTCGGATATTTCACGCCATCGACAGTGACCGTTGCCGGGACTTCGACATCCGTGTTGTTGAAGTCCGCCAGTTCCACTTCCCAGTCGGGACCTTCGAATTCCAGGAAGATCGTTCGCAGCACGGTCGATTCATACAGGTTGGTATCTGCGATCGGCTGGACATCGGCAGGACTGAGCCGTGGACCGGGTGTCGGCTTTTCATCCCGCTGGCCAAACCCTGGACGACCGGGACCACCCGGGCCGCCAGGACCCCCCGGGCCTGGGCCGCCTGGTGGCCCAAAACCACGCGGCGGGCCAAATCCTGGGGGACCAAATCCCCCGAACGGACCAAATCCACGACCACCTCCTGCTCCGCGATCCTTCTTAAGGAATTCACGCGCGGCGACGCGTTCTTCCCGATTCAATCGGCCGTCATCATCTTTGTCGAATTGCGCGACCAGTTTTCGTTCCTGTCCCATCATGCCACCCGGACCACCGGGACCGAAGCCCATTTCTGGAAATTGAAATTCCGGCCCCTGCATTTCCTTCCACTGGGTTCGCTGTGAGTCCGTCAGTACGGCCAAGGCATTCGCCAGAGCTTCTTTGCGAACTTCAGGAGGTGCAAAGGGAATAAACGCTTCTGGTGGCTGATTGCGCAGCTTGTCGCGCTGTACTTCGGTCAATTTCAATTTCTGCGCGATGTCGTCCTGCAACATTGCCTGAATCCCTTCACGCTGCCAGCGCAGTTGAATCAGGCGTTCGAATTGTTTTGGTTCCAGCAGCGTCCGCAGTTTTTCGTCAGCCTGCTTCATGACATTTTCAGATTTGGCTTGGATCTGGCCCATCACCTTCTCGCGTTCCTCTTCGGTCGCAGAGCCGAGTTCCGCAAAATTGACGTCGCCGTTGGCGACACGCAACTGCTCTTGCGTCTGACCGATCCATTCAGTGACCTGCTTTTGTCGCGAGTCATCCAATGCCAGTTCACGCTGAACTTCAGGCATGCTGAGTAACATGACGGTATCGACCGGGGGCCCAAATCCGCGAGGCCCGCGTCGATCCTGTGACAATGCCACCACCACCAGAACCAGGCACAGCACACCACCAACTGCCAATCCACGTCGCCACATACCAACCACCTTTCGATGGGAATTTTTACTTGCCGAAACCACGTCACTCTCAGCGATTGTCAGGCGAACTCAGGCACGCTTCATACTCTCTACACTTCGCACTTTCCATTGCAGTCACGCAACACCGTTCCTCACCGCCGCGCCATTTTGAAAATTGACAGTTTTCATTTCGTTCCTGCCGAAAACGTTCGCGAACTCGCATCGGCATCGTCCGATTTCTATGATACCGACCGACCTGTTCGAAAAATTTCTTTCCCGGAGCGAGTTCACATTATGACCGAACGCCTGCCGATCAGTCGTCGTACCGCCCTTCAAATTGCTGCTGCGACCGTGGCTGCAACCACGCTGAATACTCCCCGCCGTGCTCAGGCCGCGCGCCCTCGCGTCATTCTGCCAAATGATCGTCGCCTGGGAGACCTCAAGGATCTGAACGGCTATTTCCCATTTCAGCCATCGGCAACGGTCGCGGAATGGGAGAAGCGAGCGGAATACGTACGGCGTCAGGTGTTGATTTCCTGCGGACTTTGGCCGATGGCGACCAAGCAACCGCTGAACGCCGTCGTCCATGGCAAAGTCGAACGCGACGACTACACGGTGGAACGAGTCATCCTTCAGACAGGTGACGGCTTGTACTGCACGGGTAGTTTGTATCGTCCAAAGGCCCCCGCGAAGGGGAAGCGACCAGCAGTGCTGTGTCCGCACGGACACTGGGCAGATGGACGCTTCCATCGGCACAACGATAAAACGTTTGAAGGCGAACTGAAGTCCAAGGCTGAAACATTCGAATCGGGACGGCATCCTCTTCAGGCCCGCTGTGTGCAACTCGCTCGCATGGGATGCGTGGTTTTTCTTTATGACATGCTCGGTGTAGCAGACTCCAGTGCACCACTTCCGGCCGCGTTGATTCATGGCTTCGCCAAGCAACGCGATGATCTGAGCAGTCCCGACCGCTGGGGGATGTACAGTGCCCAATCGGAAATGCGATGTTTGAATTCCCTGGGACTGCAGACCTGGAACTCCATTCGGGCACTCGACTGGATCAGCGCACTCGACGATGTCGATCCCAGCCGGATCGGAGTGACGGGTGCCAGTGGCGGCGGAACGCAGACGTTTATCCTTGGCGCAATCGACAGCCGTCCAGCTGCACTCTTTCCGGCTGTGATGGTATCGACCGCCATGCAGGGAGGATGTACCTGCGAGAACGCAACTTATCTGCGTGTCGGAACCGGGAACATTGAACTCGCCGCTCTCATCGCACCCCGACCGCTCGGCATGTCTGCGGCGGACGACTGGACAAAGGAGCTCGAAACCAAGGGGCTGCCGGAACTCAAGCAGCATTACGCGCTGCTGGGTGTCCCCGACAAGGTCACCGGTAAGTACCTGCCATTCCCGCACAACTACAATCAGCCTTCGCGCGTGATGATGTATGAATTCTTCAATCGTCACTTGAACCTTGGCTTCCAGAGCCCCATTGTCGAACGGGACTTCACGCCGCTGACTGTCGAGGAAGCAACGGTTTGGGCGGGAGGTCACAAAAAGCCCGAGGCAACTCCGGAAAACGAACTGCGAATTCTGCGAGGTTTCGCCAAGGACCAGGATGCTCAGTTCGCGCAATTGACGCCAACTGACGAAGGCTCGCTGAAAGAATACCAACGGGTGATCGGTGGAGCGTGGGATGTCCTGATTGGTCGCAAACTCCCCGGTAAGGACGATTTCACTCAGACGAACACGTTCAAATCTGACGGCGAAGACTTGATGCGGTTCAACACTCTCGTTCGCATCGGTAAAGCGGGCGAAGAAGTCCCCACGCTGTTTTACTTGCCCAAGAACTGGAACAAGCAGGTTGCGATCTGGATTTCTGATGAGGGGAAAGACGGGCTGCTCAATGATAACGGCACGCCGAAGCCTGCCGTACAGAAGCTGCTCGACGCCGGGATCTCGGTCGCTTTGCCAGACCTGCTCTATCAGGGAGAATTCCTGGCCGATGGCCAACCCGTAACGACAACGCGTCGAGTCCAGAATCCACGAGAATTTGCCGGATACACGCTGGGATATAACCACCCGCTGTTTTCACAACGAGTCCACGACATCCTGACGCTGGTCGCGTTCTGTCGGTTCAGCAAGTACGAACCGGCTGGCGTCCACCTGATCGGACTGGGAAAACAATCAGGAGCTCTCGCGGCGGCCGCTGCTTTCCAGGCAGGTGCAGCCGTCAACAAGGTTGCGATTGGGACAGGTGGATTCCGGTTCGGCAATATCACGGATATTCGCGATCCGATGTTGCTTCCCGGAGCTCTTCGTTACGGCGATGTCCCTGGTGTCCTGGCCTTGCTGGCACCACGTCCACTGTGGCTGGCGGACGAACCTGCGGCTCCAAAGGTCGTGGAAGCGGCCTATAAATCAGCCAAAGCTGCAGACCAGTTGAAGGTCGAAGCAAAGTCGAACGCAGATGCTGCTGTCGCCTGGGTGATCGGCTGAAATGCATTAAAAATGGTTTACGGCATTGGGTGACGGAGGGGGGGCGCACCCGCTATGTGGCGGGGGCGACGGGGTGACCGCAGGGGTGGCGGGGGCGCACCGGCTTTGCGGAAGCCCCCGGAGCAAGTTACCGTTGTGTCGTCTGTAAAGTGGTTTGTCGACAAGACTCCGGGCTCTTTGGTAGTCGACCAGATTTGAATGGACTGTTGGAATTGCTGGTGGGTATTCGGGGGCTTCCCGCAAAGCCGGTGCGCCCCCGCCACCCATCGAAGTGTCCCCGGCTAACCCCCCGTGCCTCAGCCAATTGCCAAGCTTACTAAACAAAACCACATGCCATTCGGCGATTGACCATGGAGTAGCTCACGATGGCTGGTGTACCAACAGACCTGGAATATCTTCCCCGACTTCCTCGCGACAAGTCCCCTGGCATCGGGTGTATCGGGGCTGGCTTTATCATGGCGGATTGCCATCTGGTCGCGTATCGGCAGGCAGGATTTTCGCCCGTGGCGATTGCTGCACGTGATCCAGCACGCGCCGCTGCCGTTGCACACCGACACCAGATCCCGCGAACTTATGCCAACTATCGTGAATTGCTCGACGATCCCGCCGTTTCAGTCGTCGATATAGCTGTCCCACCCGACGTACAACTCGAAGTCGTTCAGGAGGTCGTGCGGCATGCCAATCACATTCGAGGTGTGCTGGCTCAAAAGCCGCTGGGTGTGAATTTTGCCCAGGCGTGTGAAATCGTCCGACTCTGCCGCGATGCCGGGATCACCCTGAGCGTGAATCAGAACATGCGGTACGACCAGTCGGTTCGAGCCTGCAAGTCGCTACTCAATCGTGGAGATCTCGGTGAACCCGTTCTGGCCACGATCGACATGCGAGCCATCCCGCACTGGATGCCGTGGCAGCAGCATCAGGGTTGGGTGACATTACGGATCATGAGTATTCACCACCTGGATACGTTGCGATTCTGGTTTGGGGATCCGGTCCGCGTGTTTGCCAGCGTGCGACCTGATCCTCGTACAAAGTTTCCTCACGACGACGGCATCTGCCTGTATATTTTGGAGTACGCCAACGGACTGCGAGCCATGAGTTGTGATGATGTGTGGACGGGCCCCGCCAAAGAAGGTGCGGCGTCAGATATCGGGATTCGATATCGCATCGAGGGGATGACGGGAATGGCTCGCGGCACAATCGGTTGGCCGAGTTATCCGGAACGGACTCCCAGTACTCTCGATTACACGACGACAGCCGCCAGCATCTGGCACCAGCCGCGTTGGAACGAGGTCTGGTTTCCGGATGCATTTGTCGGCCCGATGGCCCAGCTATTGTGTGCGATGGAAGACAATTCAACGCCGGAAATCAGCGGTGATGACAACCTGAGAACCATGGCGCTCGTCGAAGCCTGTTACCAGTCGGCTCGTGAACATCGAGCCGTCGAGATCGCAGAAGTTCTGGAAAGTAGTCGCCCGTGAACGGAGATCTCTTCTCACTCATCTTCGCAATGATTTTCGTGCCATGCCTGTTTCTCGGTTGGCACAGCGTCTCAAACTGGTTACGCATCCGACGGGTTCAAAAAGCCTTTCGCAGCCTTCCGGAGGGGTTTCGACAGCAGATTCTGAACCAGATTCATGAAGCGGGAAGCCAAGCCAACATCTGTTCCGTTCTGGTCGCCAGCGAACCGAACCCGTCAGCATCCCCATGCGTCAATTCAAAATATGGTGGTCTTCCATATGCAGAAGAGGGTGACGAATGGCCCTTTCTGAAGCCTGGTCATCCCGAACAAGCCAGCTTTCTGATCCAAGTCAAACTGGACGAGACATTCCCGCGCCCCTGGGCCGGTCGCATGCTCGTTGTCTTTAATCGACATGATCGTGAGCAGACCGTTCGCAGCTATGCCACTCCGACAATCGAACGCAGTGTAAAACTGACAGGTGCCCCGCCAGAACGGGAATGGACGCTGCAACAAATTCGAGTTCCTCGGCAACAGTTCGACGATCCCCGCACCGAAGAGAACCACTTCAATGGGTTGCTGGACTACGATCCGGTCGTGCTGCTGCAAACTATTCCTGCATTGAACGCGGATCTCGCACGTTTTACCAAGCGTCCTGCCGATTTGCTGTCAGCGATCCTGGTCCCGAATCATTGCAGCTACGGATTCGAAATGTCGGACATTGTGCAACTGGGGGGAAGACCCGAATGGCTGTTGGAAGAGCCTGACGGATGTCTCTGCAATCAATGTGGCCGGTCGATGCGATTCCTGTTTCAATTCGGTGACCTGAACGGAGGTCAGCTGCTGGGGAGTTCAGGCGTCTGCTACGTCTTCGGTTGCGACGAACATCCGGAACAACCGCTAGCATTTGCCCAGTTTGTCCATCCCCAGGTTTCCACGTAATGACGATTCTTTCACCACATGGAGGTCATTCACCCCACCAATCTGGAGGGATTTGCGGGGGGAATGGAAATGACTGTTGCCGAGGAACGCTCATGATCGACCTAAGTAAGGTGGAGTGTCATTGCACGAAGCGGCGTTGATCAGGAAGGAGTCCGATCCGATGGCGAGTACTGGGTTTACCAGCAATGTCGGACAGGATCAGTTCCTGCAACTTCTCGTCGCCCAGATGAAGTCTCAGAACCCATTGGAACCGACGACAAATCAGGAATTTCTAGGGCAGCTTGCCCAGTTTTCTACATTGAGTGGCATTGAGAAACTGAATGCCAATTTCAGTGACTTGTTGACGCTGCAACAGATTACCGACGGGGCCAATCTGATTGGCAAGCATGTTTCGTACATGAATTCCAGCAATCAATCGGTGGCCGGTGTCGTGTCCAATTTGACGATGTCTGATGGGGCGATTCAGCTTCACGTCGGGGCCGATACTGTCGGCCTGGACAAGATTCTGGGAGTTGCCGCCTGATACGACCGAAACAGAAGTGAGTCGAAATATCCAACGATGAGTTCGCGATGGACTCGGCAAACGATAAATGAACACGGCTGTTCAGAAATCGTTTGAAGGATTGAAGAAGATGAAGATGGCAGGGATGCCCGCAATGGAACAACATCACAATTGTTGTATAGCGAGAAATCCCGCCCATGTTCAGTTCACTCTTCTCCAGTGCGTCCGCTTTGAGTGCCAGCCAGACCCTGCTGGACGTCGTCGGCAATAACCTCGCCAACGCCAACACTGTCGGCTACAAATCGCAACATCTGCAGTTCGCCACGCAGTTCACTCAGACATTGCAGGCAGCGAGTGCTCCGACATCATCGAGCGGTGGTACGAACCCGATCCAGATTGGTAACGGTGTCCAGATCGGTACGACAGCGACCAACATGGGCCAGGGGACGTTTGAAAGTACCGGCAACCCCTATGATCTTGGTATTCAAGGGGCCGGGTTCTTCGTGCTGAATAACGGCACTGGACCGATGTATTCCCGCGCCGGGGCCTTCGGCCTCGATTCCCAGGGAAATCTCGTCGACCCCACGACCGGTTATCGAGTCCAGCGCACCGGAACTGTTGGCGAAGGGACTCCGTCGTCGCCAGCGTTTCAGGCCCCGGGAATCAGCGATATCCGCATTCCACTGGGGATGACGATTCCTGGTGCTGCAACGCAGAACATCAATTTCAGCGGCAACTTGAACTCCAGTGCGACCCCTCCGATCGCTGCAGTTTTGAGTTCCGGGCAACCGCTGACATTTGGCGGTGGTGCAGCGACGAGTTCCACACTCTTGAACAGCCTCGATCAGACGACCATCCCCTATTCCGCAGGTGACACGATTCAGATTACGGGATCGCGGGTCGATGGCACGGCAGTGAATGCAGTCTATACGATTACAGGGACCGCTTCCGATACTGTCGGTGCGTTGATGAATACCATCAATGCCCAGTTTCTTTCGGCGACGCCTGGAAGTGGTGCGACAGCATCCCTGGATGCTGGTGGTCACATCCTGCTGACTGCCAATCAAGGAGGTCTCGCCAATCTGACACTGTCACTGGTCAACAGCACCACTGTCGCCAATGCAGGGACCCAATTCACAAACTTCTCGACAACAGTCCCTGGAAAAGCGGGTGGTTCAACGACCACTGCCATTCAGGTTTTTGATAATCAATTCGCCCCCCATACCATCACATTCACGTATCAGAAAACGGGGGCCAACGTCTGGAGCGTTTCTGCGACGGTCGACCCCAAAGAAGGAAAGATCTCGGGATTCGGGCTGGATAACATCGTCTCTGGTTTGACGTTCAACGAAAACGGTTCATTCCAGGGTGTTGCCGGCACCAGCGCCGCCGAACTGCTGGCCTCACGAGACCCTTTCACCGTTGCAGGGAGTCCAGCTACGTTGTCGACGCTGCTGGATTCTGTTGATCAACATACCGGTGGAGCCTACGCGGCGGGGGATTCCATTCAAATCACGGGCAAAGATTCCAATGGCGATCCTGTCGGTCCAATTACATTCCTGACCGCAGGCCAAACGATTGGTGACCTGATTACAACAATCAACGCCAATTACACTGGCGCTACGGCAACGCTGGATGCTGCCGGTAATGTTCAGATCAAGTCAAATTCCACGGGGCAAAGCGATCTGTCGTTGAAGCTGCAGGATAGTCCAACGAATACGGGCGGCCACACCACCTTCAGCTCGTTCTCGCAAGCGGTGCGAGGAACCAGTGGAAATGACGACATTGTCTTTCAGGTCAATAACCTGGCAGGCTTCGGTACGTCACAAAAGATCAAACTGTCATTCGGAACACCGAACGCTTTTAACGGCCTGACGCAACTCGGTGGAGGCAACTCAGCCGCAGCAATTTCTCAGGACGGGTTTGCTCAGGGAACTCTGCAAAGCGCCAGCGTGGGTCAGGACGGAACGATCACCGGCCAGTTCACCAACGGCCTGACCGAGTCGCTGGCACAGGTTGCCCTGGCAACGTTTACCAACCCTGAAGGTTTGAAGCGGTCAACGAATAACTATTTCCAGACCACATCCAACTCGGGAACGGCCTTGGTATCAACTCCGTTGTCCGGCAGTGCCGGCTCGATCCAGAGTGGTTCGCTGGAAAGCTCGAACGTCGACATCGGATCCGAGTTCACGCAACTGGTCTCCGCTCAACGCGGCTACCAAGTGAACGCCCAGGCCTTCAGTGCCGCGAACCAGATGCTGCAGGAAACGGCCAACCTGTTGCGTTGATCGTGATTCGGTCAACGTAGCCGGTCGTCCTGGGATGCCACCGTTGTAGAGGAATTTGCGAGCATTCGGTGAAGTAAGTGAATGTTCTTCGTCAGCAGTCGCGGAACCCAACCAGGCATTTGTAACGGGGTTACTTGCTGATCAATTGCCATGGGAGGTTCTCCTGTCGCAGGTCATATCATGCGTGGTCATCACTGACTGAAAAACCGCTCTTTTTCAACGGCACGCAATATTTGAATGCTCAATCGTACCGCGGTACAATTTGTCGGTGCGATTTGATCGATCGGCCAGGAGGAACCAGATTATGCCTCTGGGAATCAGCCCGCTCGTCGATTTTGCATTCAAGCTGATGCTATCAAGTCACGGGCAACACATCACCGACAGATCCAAGACACGGTATGCCGAAACCACTTTAGATCCCGGAGCCGCGACCGTCAGGGAGCGGTCTTCCT
>CAIWEX010000103.1 GCA_903911795.1 uncultured Schlesneria sp. | reverse complement strand
CTAATATTCAGCATGCTTCGCAAGGAACAATCATCAGTTGTCGATGACGGCTTCGCGGAATGGGAAGAAGGCAACGGGTTCCAGCGGTGCGACGGGCAGCGGAGTCTTCGAGTTACGGACCGCAAAGCTGTACGCAATGACTTTACCGGATGTCATTTCGCCGACATAGACAACACCTGTTGCCATGGTCGCGCCACCAGCACTGGTCAGGTAGGCATTTCCAGGAATGATGCAGTACTTGGCCTTCGCAGCGGCACTGGCCTTCAACTGGAAGTCAGCAGCGACGTTGCGGAACCAGAAGTTGGTGAATGCAAACGATTGTTGATTGAGCAATGCCCCTGTCAGACGACCGGTCAGGAAGTCGAGGACAAAAACCGCTTCAGGCTGTCCAAAGCTGGCCTGTGTTTCGACGGTGCAAACCGCGAATTTGTCATCGCGATCCGTTGCTGTTGCCTGAACGGTTTCGTGCGGCCAGCAGTAGGCCAGGCACAAACCTGCCACAAGTCCCAATCCCATCCAAACCAGTCGACGTTCGTTTGAGCGCGCTTGCATGATCCATTCCTTACTTCTGCGGAATCCCCGTGTGTCGACGGTCACGGAACACGATCGTAACGACGTCGAAAGCTGTAACTACTGTACCGCCGCTTCGAAATCCCAGCTAGTGTGGGTTTTCCCTGACGTCACAATTTGCTTACACAATTCCCGCCCCGAAGTTATCCTCGTCGGATCCTGCCCCCGCGCCGCGCCATGCCATTCTTGCCGAAACTTCGCCATCTACCTTGCCTGCGGAGAGGTGATGAGGCGTCTGCTGAACGGTTGCGGTGTCACGACGGCGAATCGTGTCGCCAACCGAAAGCATCAGCGGGACAGTGCCCATTTCATCGACGTCGTCACCCAGGCGAGCAAAGTTGTCTTCGCCATAGTCGTCATACGTACAGATATAACCAGGCAGTCGTGAACGCTCCAATTCTTCGCCATACGCGATGATGACTCGCTGTTGAATCATCTCACGGCAGTCGGAATTGATCGGATGGGCAATGTCGGCGTACAGGCGTGCTCGCCCGTCATCCCCTTTTTCTGCCCGATCCTCGTGCAACCGCGTGCCGCATTCATTGCAGAAACGCGAGCGGAGATGGTTTTTCGCGGAGCAGCGCGGACAGCGATCTGTCAGTTTGCGGCTGGGCATTGCCACGAAAGAGCCACGCGTTCCCTGAATGATCTTCAGGTCCCGTATGACAAACGAATGATCAAACGTGATGGAACAAAACGCTTGTAAGCGATCATTCGGGTCGCTCATCAGCTTGATGCGAATCTCGGTGATATCCACGGTCTGACTCCTTTGCAACCGGTGTCAAGTCGACGACTCCCTGTCTCAAACCCGCCACACTCGACGCAACTCGTGACTGATATGGAATCTTCGCAGTCTGATGACTGCTTGCGGACTAAGGACTACTCCGAACTATCCGCACCCATGGGATACCGGCCGACCTCAATCGGCTGGCAACCCCCATCGCATGGCGACGGGACCGACATACACCAAAGTATGACGAACCGCTGCCACTCATCTGGTGACCGACGACTGACTCTTGCTCAAACAGCGACCGAAGTCGTCGCACATCACTGCTGAGCGTCTCTGCTGGAGCCTGCAATCCGTTATGCAACCTCCGCGCCATCTCGCAAATCCTGCCGGTCTGAATCGTCTTCAAAAACCGTTCCGCGCTCTGATTCGTACGATCAGGTTCACAAATCCGATACACGGCTGGTGTCGATAACCCGCTGGATGGCTTGGCGATGACAAAATGCAGAGCCGTGGAAACCCGAAATGGTTCGATCAATTCGCCGCGACCTGTACACAGCGCCAGTGGCGATTTCCCGAGAAAGAAGGGGACATCGCTTCCCAGACGCCCTGCAAGCTGCATTAGCTCTGCGTCAGAAACCCCCAGCCCCCACAATCTATTCAAAGCGCCAAGAGCGGCTGCGCAATCACTTGACCCCCCTCCCAAACCTGCTGACGAGGGAATTCTCTTGATCAATGAAATTCGCGCACCTTGATCTGAGCCCGCATATTCCTTGAGCAGATTCGCCGCGCGAACAACCAGATTGGTGGGACCAGCCGGTGCCTCGGACTTCAGTTCGCCTGACTTGGAACGGGGCGATGCATCAACAACCGCCAGTTCGATGTCGCCCGTCGGCAAAGGTTCAAATGTCAGCGTGTCATAAAGATTGACAGACACCATGACAGATTCGATGTCGTGAAACCCGTCCGGTCGCTTTCCGACTATGCGCAGAAAGAGATTGAGCTTGGCAGGAGCCAGCACACTGACACCACGAGTTGTTGACTGGCAGAGCATTTTGGCCACATCCTGTGAACCAGCTCGCTTGCGAGTGCGACCGCTGAAGAACGAAGCATGTCAATCGAACGATGCACCCGAAGAAATGGCGAAGGGAACAGGGCTGCGACGCTCCCTCAAGGAACACCAGCCCATCACGACAACGCGGATGCTACGACTGCTCCTCCGATTGGTCAATACCGGTTTTGGCTCGGTTTTGCCCGTTCGCTGGCTTCGACGTGTCGATTGTGTTATTTCTGTTGGTCGCGCCTGCCATTTTGGCGAGCTGAATTCCCTTCAAACAGATCTGACTGGTTATCACGGATTGTTCGCCGAGCGTGACGGATCACACAAAATCTCGAGAGGCGGTCGTTGTCTCGGGCGGTGATGAAATGGAAAGACTCAAACCATGATGGAATTGATTACAAATTTACTGGTACTGCTGATTGCAGCCTGGAATGTCATTGTGACATTGCTGGGACTGGTCCTTCCATGGACACCCCTGATCGCGTGGGTTGCCTTCTGGTTGCTGGCGGTGAACTGGGTCAAATTGTCACAGGTGATGGCTTCGGGCGGGTGGATTGGAGTCCTGTTGCTGGGATTCATGATGATTCTGGTCTGGAGTGTTGTCGCCCCCCCTGAATCTGGACAACACCATTTGTTTGGACTGCATGTGGGAAACCTCGTCGGAAAGACGGTTTACGTGGTATCCCTGCTGACAATCATGATGCTTTGCGGTTCCGTCCAGCTTTCTGGTGCTTGCGGATCACTGGCGACATTTCAAGATCCTGAGCCTGAAGAGGATCACCACGGACATGGGCACGATGACCATGGCGATCATGGTCACGGGCATGATTCGCATGGTGATGCTCACGGTCACGCCAACCACGACGCTCATGGTTCTTCACACTAATGCGTTCCCGATCGCGATGCCAAGCCCGATTGCGATGCCAAGATCGTGTGCCTGATGTTGCATTGGGCCAGTCTTCTGCAGCACACCCGCTGTGGAGACAGATCCGAAGTAGCGTCGGTGACTGGTTTGAAACCGAGTTTTCTCCCTCATCGTCCAGTTCAGTGATGGGACAGCAGGAAGGTTGACCGAGGGATGTTTGCAAAACACGGCGATTTGATGATCCGTGTCTGGCCCGGGGTTCTCGTGGCGTGGATCGGCATCGTCATTCTGACGTCGGTGATGGCACCGCCGCTCGATCAGGTTGCGCAGACGGAAGAGTTCAAATTCCTTCCGGCAGACAGTCCCAGCCATATCGCCGAAGAACTCTTCCGCGAAGCCTTCCCAAAAAAGCTGGTTCCCAGCCGAATCGTAATCGTAGTGCGACGTCCTGACCAACCCGAAGGACTTCAGGAACGTGATCTGGAATGGATCGACGACGGAGTTCAGGAAGGTGACAAGGATCGCGAATTCGAACTGCTTGAACGCCTGCTGCAAATTGCGGAAAAGGACGGGGGACTGGCCAAGTCACCCGACAACGAAGATCCCGCACCTGACGGTGAAATCGGCGTTCCTCGCTCAACAATTTCCGACGTCCGCACGTTTCGCGACCCAACCATGGGAAAGCTGCTGAAGAGCAAAGATGGGAAAGCCACGCTGGTCCTTGTGGAATTGACCACCGACTTCCTCGACTCGCACAATCAACCCACCGTCAAGGCGATTGAAGATCTCCTCTTCGCGGATGCTGATTTTCGCAAGCATATTCCGCCCGGACTTGAGTTGGCACTCAGCGGCGAAGCAACAGTTGGCCGCGACATGCAGGTTGCCGCCAAAAATAGCGCGAAAGCCACGGAACATCTGACGATCGTGTTGGTCGTCATCCTGCTGATTGGAATTTATCGAGCCCCACTGCTGGCTTTGATCCCACTGACGACGGTCTTCGTCGCCGTGAAGCTTTCGATGTCGCTCCTGATCCTGATGGCCGAGCGAAAATGGATTACCTTGTTTACGGGCGTCGAGTCGTATGTCACCGTGTTGCTTTACGGAGCAGGCGTAGATTACTGCCTGTTTCTGATCGCACGGTACAAGGAAGAGCTCGATAGTGGCGTGAGCTTTGACGAAGGTGTGACAAACTCGGTCGCCAAGGTGGGTGCCGCCATCGCAGCCAGTGCGGGAACCGTCATCTGCGGGATCGGGATGATGATGTTTGCCGAGTTCGGCAAGTTCCGAGACGCCGGGTTTGCGATTTCCTTCGGGCTGGTGATCGTACTGGTTGCCTCGTTGACATTTACGCCTGCATTGCTGCGAGCTGCCGGGAAGTGGGCTTTTTATCCTCAAATGCGCACGGAACGTGTTCGCACCTCTGGAGGCTGGCTTCCCACTGCGACACTGGCGTCCAAGCTGGGTGATATCCGCTGGCTGCAGAACATCTGGGAATCAGTCGGACGGGGCCTGATGACCCGCCCCATGACACTCTGGCTGGTCAGCATCGGTCTGATGATTCCGTTTGCGACAATTGGCGTGATGTTCTACACACACCTCAGTTATGGTCTGCTGTCGGACCTGCCCGCAGACTCGCGCAGTGTTGCGGGAACGCGAGCTGTCCAGGAACACTTTGCTGCTGGTGCGAGTGGTCCAATCACGATCCTGCTCCAGAACGAGAACATCGATTTCACGCAAGAGGGTGACGAAACGTCGCCCGGTGGCATCGACATCGTCCGCAACGTGACAGAATCTCTCTACCGTCGCCGAAAGGACCTGGAAGTTGAAGATATCCGCAGTGTGTCGCACCCCTACGGCGGCGAAGAATCACTGGCGCAGATCCTCGCTGAAATTCGCAACCCGGTGCGACGCAAACTGACTCGCGACAGGACTGTTGATCACTATGTCAGCCGCCAGGGAAAAGTTGCGGACCATGTGACCCGCATGGAAGTGACCGCAACGCTTGACCCGTTCTCGCGACACAGCATGGAGCACATGTCGCAGCTTCAGCAGGACATTAAAACCCAACTGGAAAAGTATCCGGGAACCAGAATCCTGGTGACCGGTTCCACAGCAAGCATCCGCGATTTGAAAACTGTGACGGATCGTGACCAAGTCCGGATTGATATCCTGGTGGTCACGAGTGTCTTTCTGATCCTGGTGGTCTTGCTGCGACGACCAGCGATCTGCTTGTATCTCATCATTACCGTGCTGTTCAGCTACCTCGTTGCCCTGGGGGCAACATACGTCGCGTACTGGGCCTACGACCCTGTCAACTTTGCGGGACTCGACTGGAAGGTTCCGATGTTCCTGTTCACCATCCTGATCGCGGTGGGTGAGGACTACAACATCTTCCTGATGACTCGCATCGAAGAAGAACAGAAACTTTACGGACCGGTTGATGGCGTGATCCATGCGCTGCAGAAAACCGGACGAATCATATCGAGTTGCGGAATCATCATGGCAGGGACGTTCTGCTCACTGGCAGCAGGATCGCTGCGAGGGATGTGCCAACTCGGTTTCGCTCTTGCTTTCGGCGTTCTACTCGACACATTTGTCGTCCGACCGATTCTGGTCCCTGCATATCTTGTGCTCCTGAACAGTGGTCGGTTTGGACGTCTTGGCCCATGGCTGGGCGCTCTGCCGCCTGTCATCCAGCCGACGCCTGCCGGTGAATCGCTTGATCAACCTGTAAAATAAGGCCCCCTACGACCGGGATTGCCACAGCTAAACATCACTCGTTTTTGATGGATCGCCATCCGATGTCGACCGACCGCCACGCCACTCATCGCTCCAAATTGTTGAGCTTGATTCGACGAAATGCAGCCAGTCCCCTGCTGATCACAAATCCTCGCAATGTGACGTACCTGACCGGTTTTACAGGCGAAGACACGTATCTGCTGATCGGGCCTCAGCAACTGCAACTCTTTAGTGACAGCAGGTTTGAGACTCAGCTTCGAGACGAATGTCCTGACATCCCAGCCGAAATTCGCACGGCACGCACGTTAATGCCAGATTTCCTGGCCAATCTGTTGCCAAAGTTCAATCTGAAATCCGTCGGGATTGAAAGCACGTCGATGGTTGCGAGTGTTCGCGACCTGCTGGCTGAAAAGCTGAAACCGATCGAAATTTTGTCGCAACCCGGACTGGTTGAAGAGCTTCGGATGATCAAGGATGCGGATGAGATCCTTGAACTGCGGGCTGCAATTCACCAGGCGGAACGCGGATTCGAACTGATGCGATCGCTGTTGATCACCGATCAGACCGAACGCCAGGCGTCTCATGATCTTGAACACGGAATGCGCCGATTCGGTGCGCTTCGAGCGGCATTTGAGCCGATTATTGCGGTGGGCGATCGCGCTGCGTTGCCTCACTACCGCGCCGGTTTGCGGACATTTCAGGAAGCTGGATTTGCATTGGTGGACTGGGGTGCGGTCAGTGGCAAGGGGTATCACAGTGACTTGACGAGGATTCTGGTCACTAGTAAGCTCCCGCCCAAACTACACCAGATATACGGAGTTGTGTTAAAAGCTCAGCTTGCAGGGATCGCAGCAATTCGCCCGGGAGCCCGGTGTCAGGACGTTGATGCCGCTGCTCGTAAAGTCATCGAAGAGGCCGGATACGCGAAGTATTTCGGCCACGGGTTGGGACATGGGATTGGCCTCGATATCCACGAGGGGCCAAGATTCAGTCCCATCTCTGGCGATGAACTGAAAGCCGGGATGACGGTCACTGTCGAGCCTGGGATTTACCTACCCGGTATCGGTGGAGTTCGTATCGAAGACGATATTCTAGTGACTCGCGACGGTCATGAGGTGCTTTCGTCCTTACCGAAGGAAGCTCCGTTCGCCGCCGGGTGATTTCCGGGAATCATGGCCAGGTTTTGTGAATGTTCTTGCGACGGGGTAAGATGTCGCGGGAACGATACCGTTAAACAACAGTCCTCGTGAAACAAGCTTCCGCCCTCGGGCATAGACCAGAAGCGATAAGGGATTCGCATGGCAGATAAAGATACCCCGGGCGACGCCCCGTTCGATCTCGACAAGCTCAAGCAACTGGTCGAGATGATGGAGTCGCATGATCTGACGGACGTCCACTTGAAGCGTGGCGACGAGCAGTGGCGATTGCGACGTGGCCCACGCCAGGTCGTGCATGCTGTTCCTCAGCAGTACGCCCCGGCACCACAACAGTACGCTCCCGCCCCCGGTGCACCAGTTCCGGTCGCTGCGGCGGCAGCCCCGGCAGCACCAGCGGCTGATTCGGGTTTGATCGATATCAAGAGTCCCACAGTCGGGACATTTTACGCGGCTCCCTCGCCCGGCGAACCGGCGTTCGTCTCGGTCGGCTCGGTCGTGACATCGGAAACGATTGTCTGTCTGATTGAAGCGATGAAAGTCTTCAACCAGATCCCCGCCGAAGTGAACGGCACCATTGCCGCAATTCTGGTGAAAAGCGGAGATGCGGTTGAATTTGGTCAGCCGTTGTTCCGCGTAAAGCCGTGATTTCCAGTTCCCATTCGAAATGGCCGGCTCGCAAAATCGCGAGCCGCTGATTCGCTCCCCATACACGGGTTCCAGTACGCCATGTTCCAACGCATCCTGGTCGCCAATCGAGGCGAGATCGCTCTCCGAATTCTCCGCGCCTGTCGCGAGATGGGAATTGAAACGGTGGCTGTATGCAGCGAGGCGGATCGCGGTGCCGATTACCTCAAGCTCGCCAGTGAATCGATCTGCGTGGGCCCCGCTCAAGCCGCGGGAAGCTACCTGCTGATTAAGAATATCATCAGCGCGGCTGAAATCGGTAATGTTCAGGCGATTCACCCCGGCTACGGTTTTCTCTCTGAGAACGAACACTTCGCCGAAGTCTGCCGCAGTTGCAATATCGACTTTATCGGTCCCTCTGCCGAAGCCATGGGGAAACTTGGCGACAAGGTGACCGCCAAGGAGATCGCCCGCGCAGCCAAAGTCAATCTGGTCCCCGGAAGTGACGGCTTGATCGAAAGTGAAGAAGCCGCACTCGCGATCGCAGCCAAGAAGCCGTCGTAGATCACCCGCTTCGTAGCAGCGATGTCGGCCGTCTGTGCGCTCGACAGCGGCTCGTGCCAGCCGAACATCTTCGTCTCGAACGAGCCGCGATGATCGAACGGCAGGATGTAGAGCGGGCGAGCGAAGCCGCGGGGCATGGGGTCGTCCTTTCCGCAGGCGGTTGT
>CAIWEX010000102.1 GCA_903911795.1 uncultured Schlesneria sp. | reverse complement strand
TCTCAGCCCATCGATCATCACGGCGGCGCAAAGCACGCCGGTGCAAGGCATATATTCCATCTCGTCCTCGTCGATGTCGGACAAGTCGAGGCATTCCTTAAAAAACGCGATCGGCTTTTCCGCATCCATGAGATCGCTGAGCCAATCCAAGTTATGATCGTCTTCAAATGTGTGGATTCCCGATGCGCCCATATTGGGATAACTCCAGTTACTGACTGAAAAACGTCTTACTCTGTTGTGCCACTCGTTCAACTGTACTTCGATGCAATCAACTCCCGACATTCAATCAACCTTGCCTTGAGGCGGCAGCGGCTGTGGGGCAAGTTGACCGATTCGGTCGACTAAAATTGGATCCAAATGATTATTGGATCCAGTCATCGTTATCAGGTCCAATCAAGTATCAAACCAATTTCCGGCTTGCTACCCGATCAATTCACGGCTGACTTTCCCATCACCGGCAATTGGATGTGGACGGCCCTGTTGATCGGGGATTGTAGTTGCTTCGTCGTAGCCCAGCAGATGATAGGCCGTCGCCTGCATATCCTTGGGCGAGATTGGCGTGTCGACGACGTCGCCGGCAATCGCGTCGGTTCGTCCGACAACTTTGCCGGGTGACAGACCTCCACCGGCGAAAACGGACGAATAGGCACGTGACCAGTGGTGGCGAGCTGCTCCGACGGGCTTGGAATCGATCTGCGGTGTCCGGCCATGTTCACTCGTGCAGATCACCAGGGTTTCGTCCAGTAATCCGTGGGTTTCCAGATCCGAAATCAAAGCTGAATAACTCTGGTCGAATACCGGCAACAGGTAGTTCTTCAGGCGCGGAAAATGGTTCGAATGCGTGTCCCAGACCGATGCCCCGTGCGGACCGAACGGGTCCCAGAAGACAGACACGAATCTCGCCCCGGCTTCGACAAGTCGGCGGGCGGCCAGGCAGGATTGACCAAACAACGTCATCCCATAACGCTCACGCAGGACGGGTGATTCCCGGCCGACATCCAAGGCATCGCGAATGCGGTTCGAGCCGATCAGCGACAGGGCTCGTTGCTGATGTGAATCGTAGTTTCCCAGTGCGGCAGCACGATCGATTGCCGCTCGCGACGCATCGAACTGCTGTAACAGGTGGACTCGGGCATCAAACCGAGTCGTCGACAGTTCCTGCGGTAACTGACAGCCGGGAGCGAGTTGAAAGCGTGACGCGGCTTCGATTCCTCCGTGAGGGTCGCGGACCTGTTCCGTCTGTCCATCGGCCAGTTTGGGAACGACGACGGTTCCCTGTCCGGTGAAGTCGGTCCAGAAGGGGTCGTAACCGTTGCCGAGGAAGGCTGCGTAGGGACCGGCCTGATCAGGCGAACTTCCCCGCGAACAGAATCGCCACGGGAGGCCGACGTTGCGCGGGAGCGGTGGCGACTTCACGCCCGATTGGCGACCGTCGAGATAGTCCACGATCGAGCCCATGAATGGCCAATGTTCAGGGGCGCGTGGAGCGGTTTCCAGAGGAATGCTGTAAGTCGGCATTCCGGTCATCACGTAGGCACAACAATGAATCGGGTATTCGTGCGTCATCGACCGCACCACCGTCAGGCGGTCTGCAATGCGCGCGATCTGAGGCAATCCCTCACCGATCTGAAGTCCGGGAAGCGCCGTGTCGATCGCTTTCATTTCCCCCTGAATCTCAGCCGATGCCAGCGGCTTGGGATCAAAGGTCTCATGCTGTGGCGGGGAACCGAACAGAAAAACAAATATGCACGACTTTGCTCGGCCCTTGGGCTCGAGGGGAGATGCGTGGGCAGGTTGAGGATTTGTCAGCCCGAGACCGAGCGCACCGATCCCTCCGATTTGCAGCAGGTCACGCCGGGTGACACCACTGCAGACACGCTTCGAGCTTCCCAAAATCCGCAGCATGGCAATTCCTCACAGGTCTTGGAATTGTCACATGAACAGTCGCTGATGGCTAGTGCTTCTACCCGCGAATTTCCGCAGGTCGTCGTTTTGAGGCGGATGTTGGTTGGTCATTGTGCGCTTCGACACACGACTTCTTCCGTGTCTCCTGCAATCGTTACAAAGGTAACCCACGGAATTCGCGGCGGCTCGGTCTTTCCAGGGCGGAGTCGCGTTGCAAATTATTTTTTAGTATTCACTTGCGGCGTTTTTTATCTTCGGCTTTGCGCAAGCATTCAGAAAATCTTTAGATTTTCCAAAAAGTCTGTTGAGGCTCCGCCGGAATTCTCGTTTTACCTCCCTGTCGAAGCTGCGAGTCATGCGGCTTCACCCGATCTCGATCGCCTCATGTCTGTCCTTCAATGTTCCGGACGTTGACTGTGGTCCTTCAGTGGGGATGGCGAGATTGTCTGTCGACTTTCAGGAGATTCACCATGTCATTGACCAGGCCAACGCCTTCAAACGGTCACCATAAAGCGGTCGGAGCATTCGCTCTGTTCGCCGCCACCACGCTCCTCACCTCCTTGGCAGCCGCTCAACCCGGCGGTCCACCGCCACCGCCACCCCCGAAGTTTGGTGAGCCATTGCCGGGGCTGACCAGCCAGCAACTCGCTGCCTTCAATGCAGGTAAAGATGATTTTGTCGAACGAGAAACTCCGGGTGGTGGCCTGGGGCCAATCTTCAATCGCGATTCGTGTGTGGCCTGTCATTCCGGCCCCGCTGTCGGCGGTGCCAGTCCGATCAATGTCACTCGATTTGGTAAGGTCACCGGCGGAGTGTTTGATCCCCTGACCTCACTGGGAGGCTCGCTGCTTCAGGAACGGGCGATCAGTCAGAATGGATTGGAAAAGGTTCCAGCTCAGGCCAACGTCGTGGCGAAACGTCAGACGACGCCATTGTTTGGCCTCGGTCTGATTGAAGCGATTCCTGACGCCGTGATCCTGAAAGGTGTCCGAGCAACTCCTGTCGATGGAGTTCGTGGTAAAGCCTCAATGGTACAGGATGTCGCCAGTGGTAAATCGCTGGTGGGGCGTTTCGGCTGGAAAGCTCAACAGGCATCGCTGCTCGCGTTCGCTGGTGACGCTTACTTGAATGAAATGGGGATCACGAACCGGTTGTTCCCCACGGAAAATGCTCCCAATGGAAATGTCGCTCTGCTCAATCAGCTCGACAAGGTCAAAGATCCCGAAGACGCGGTCGACCCGGCAACAGGCAAAGCGGGGATCGATGTCCTCGCCGATTACATGCGATTTCTGGCACCACCTCCAACACAACCCGTCACAGCATCGACAGCGTTCGGAGCGAAGTTCTTCCTGGATGTTGGCTGTACCAGTTGCCATACCCCTTCGATGACGACAGGTCCCAGCCCAGTCTCTGCCCTGAACAATAAGACGATTTTCCTGTACTCCGACCTGTTGTTGCACGACATGGGAAGCCTGGGTGATGGAATTGTTCAGGGGGCTGCCGGAGCTCGTGAAATGAAGACTCCACCACTCTGGGGAGCGGCTGCCAGTGAGCCTTACCTGCATGACGGTCGTGCCCATACGCTCGACGATGCCATCCGGGCTCACGATGGTGAAGGTCGATCAGCTCGCGACAAGTACCTGAAGCTGACACCCGATCAGCAGAAACTTCTGGTGGAATTCCTGAAATCGATCTGAACGTGTGAACCAATCGATCTGATTCAGGGAATCAGATCGGATCAAGGGTGCCGTGGGGCTCCTGCCGAGTTCTTCTGGCGAAGTAAAAGGCAGTCCCTTTTTCAACTTGGCAGGAGCTCCGCAGCACCCTTGATCTGCGATACAACAATCAACGCCGCTTCCCGATGGGTTGCGGCGTTGTTGTATTTTAGGATTCTGATTAATGACCTTCACGGGCCCAACGGGCAACGCTGTGAAGCATTTTTTCAGGCTAAAATCGGGGATTCCATGAGTGGAGCTGCGACGGCGAGGTACTCTTAGGAGTACTTGACATGACAAGATCTGGCATCCCTTCAGGATGCTTTGTGCTATCGCGTTCTTCGATCCGGGGGTCGCCGCTTCGCTTTGACCCCCGGCTCCTGAGGAACATCGCGCCGGTACCAATGCCAAGTCGGCCGACACGGTCGAGGGATCCCCGAAACGGGAGGGTGAGGCTCCAGCCGAACCGTCTTCGGATCAGGAAGTGTAATACCCAATCGCGGCTCGGC
>CAIWEX010000101.1 GCA_903911795.1 uncultured Schlesneria sp. | reverse complement strand
TTCACAGCCAGTCGGGAGAAGCGGTGCGATTCTGGGCGGTGAACGGCCCGTTCGCGAAAACTCGCGAGGACTTGCAGCGCGAAGCGAAGCAACTCGCCAAATACGGTGTCAATCTGGTACGGACTCACGGCGCGATGTTCGACAAGCGGGGCGAAGTCGATCCAGCCCGCGTGCAGCATGCGATCGATGTTGTCGAGACAATGAAGGCCGAAGGGGTCTACACGCACTTCTCAATTTACTTCCCACTCTGGTTTGATCCCCCTGCCGATCTGGAATGGATGCGCGGATACGACGGCAAAACCCACTCATTCGCGACGCTCTACTTCAACGCGAAGTTTCAGGAGAAGTACCGAAGCTGGTGGAAGACACTGCTGACGACCCCCAGTCCAACGACGGGCAAGCGACTGATTGACGAACCGGCGTTGTTCGGAGCGGAACTTATCAACGAAGACTCGTTCTTCTTCTGGACGTTTAACGACAAACAAATCCCCGATCAGCAACTGAAGGAGATCGAACATCAGTTCGGCGACTGGCTGAAGGCGAAGTACGGATCACTCGACAAGACATTCGCCGCGTGGAAGGGACAGAAAGTCGCTCGCGATAATCCGGGTGAGGGTCGGATCGGCTTCCGTCCATTGTGGAACATCGCCAATGAACGGTCTCAACGCGATCAGGACACGGCGAAGTTCCTGATGGAAACCCAGCAGCGGTTCTACAACGACTCGACAAAATTCCTGCGGGAACTTGGCTTTAAGGGCCAGATCACGGCGTCGAACTGGGTGACTGCCAGCCCCGAAGTTCTGGGGCCGCTGGAAAAGTACACGTACACCGGCGGAGACTTCATTGACCGACACGGCTACTTCGGCTGCCGTAATGAGGGAGACGCCTCGGAGTGGTCGCTGCGCGACGGTCACTTCTATGTTGACCGCAGTGCCCTGAAGTTTGAAAGCGAAGAGCCCGGCAAGCCGGCAGCGTTCGTTCATCCGGGAATGGATGTGCATTATGACAACAAACCGTCGATGATTTCGGAAACGACCTGGAACCGGCCGAACCGACATCGGAGCGAGGCCCCCATTTACCTGGCCGTTTTCGGAGCGTTGCAGGATAGCGACAGTATCGTTCACTTCGCGAAGGATGGCATCGACTGGTCGGTCAAGCCGGGGTACTTCATGCAGCCGTGGACTCTGACGGCGCCGTCTCAGTTCGGACAGTTTCCCGCCGCAGCCCTGATCTATCGTCGAGGTCTGGTCAAATCCGGTAGTGTCATGGCCGATGTGAAACTCGCCGTCGACGACTTGCTGAAATTAAAGGGGACGCCGATTCCTCAGGATGCGGCGTTCGATGAACTGCGGCTGAAGGATGTTCCGACGGGCACGACCGTCGAACCCGGTCAGCGGATCGACCCGCTGATCCACTACGTCGGCCGTACCGACGTCACGTTTCTTCCTCCCGGCTCGAAAACCGGTAGTTCGACGAAGCTGCAATCGCTGTCATCGTTCATCAATCACAAGGCAAAGACAGTGACCAGCAGCACCGGGGAATTGAAGCTCGACTGGGGACGCGGCGTTCTGACAATCAATGCCCCCGCAGTTCAGGGAGCCAGTGGCGATCTATCAGCAGCGGGTGAGGTCAAATTATCCG
>CAIWEX010000100.1 GCA_903911795.1 uncultured Schlesneria sp. | reverse complement strand
TGCGGTCATCCTCATACCATATCCCGGCGTGACGCACTGTCGAACCTGGGGATGAGAATGCTGACGACCCGAACGATCCATTCACTGATGAATCCGGCGGATGGCCTGCCGGAAGTCGAATTCACTTCGGTTGACGAGTTGATTCGCAATCCGCCTAACCTGACGATTCGGCCGACAGCAGAGGTGTGGCGAATTTTCCAAGCGGCCGAACTCATTTACGCAGTCGACGTGATGTCTCGGTCCATTGAAGTGATTTTTGGGGAAGCATTCTCACCCGATGGGAGGCAGCGGCGAGAACTGGCCATCGAGCAATAGCTCAATGGCTTACCGTCCGAGACTTCAATGACGTTCCGGCGTATCTGTGTGTCCACCCGAGTGTAAAACCATGGAAGGCAATGGTCAGCCGGACGACGACCTAGCGGAAGTCGCCGTCAATTGGAGTCCAAGGGCGATAGCAAATTTGCTGGCAGTCGCCAATTGCAGGTCGCGTTCACCCCGCATGAACCGGTCTATGATTCCAGGCGAGACACCTGCGGACTTCCCAATTGCATAGTGGGTAAGCCCGCTTTCCGTGATAGCTCGCTTGAGGCCGTCGAGCTGCCGGAGTTTCGACATCGGGCTGGCCACCTGATCGAATGCAGAACCAAAATCTTCGCTGAACGACATCGACTTCTCTCCCCTTGGCACTGAACCAAATCCACCAACAAACAACGCAACAGCCAATCAGCTATCAACTACTGAAGAATTCACCCCTGAATGTCACGACTCAAAAAGGTCCCATTCACGACGCAAAAACAACACTGGGTGACGGGTGACGCTAAGTGACGCTATTTCCGTATGTTTCTAGTAATGTCGTTTTCTCGTGTGCGATAACAGAAACCGTGTCACCCGCGTCACCCGTCACCCGCAACAGGTCCAGCCCTGTTCGGAATCGGACGCCTTTGGCTCCTCGTTTGGACAAAAATCCCCGCGAGTCCAACCACTGGCCAGTCGACTTCTTGTCGGGAACGTCTTCACCGTTTTCCTCGCCCCATCGAGTTATCGCCACGTAGAGATCTGCCAGCCTGACCATTGCGCCTTCACGCTTGACGCAGCGTTCTTCCAGAAAACGCCCGAGACAGTCCTGTTCCTTTCGGTACTCGCTGGTCGCCGCCCGAACGACATTTGGAATCTGCATTCCACCGCTCAGCCAAGCGAGACAACCCTGAACCATCCACGCGAGAACGCCCTCGCCCTCGTCGGCCAACTTCTGGGGGAGTTCCTTGTCCTGGCGAAGCTCTTCGGGGCCTGACTCTCCGTTGTCAGGATTCCAGAACTTCTGATTGAACGGGACGAGTGCAAGGCGTCGCCAGATTGCATCGTCGTCTCCCGTGATGATCGGCCGATGATTGGTCGACAGAACCAACTTGTGTGTTGGCGCGAAGTCCCAAAAGTCTTCCCTCATTTTCCGGGCTGATATCCGGTCCCCGCCGGTGTATCGCTTCACTCTGGCTTCATCCAACTTGCGGCCCCGGTCCGTCTCCTGCGCAACGACAATCCGTTTTCCGTGAAGCGTTGCGTTCTCCGTGGGGTGGCTATCGAAGTTTCTGGCCATCAACAGGGAATCGGGGGCGGCGGACGAATAGTCTGGCCCCAGCACCGATTGAACTGCCGTAAGCAGTGTCGATTTTCCGTTGCTACCATTCCCATGGAAAACAGCCATCAACTGCTCTCGCACATCCCCTGTGAGGCACGAACCGAAGAACCGCTGAATGAACTCAATCAGTGGTTGGTTCTGAAATACGCCTTCAACGAAGTGGTCCCAGGCGTACGAACCGGCATCTGGGTTGTAGTTTGTGGGGCATAGCTTGGTGATCGCATCTTCACGACGGTGTTCACGAAGATGGCCAGTCCTGAGATCAACTGTTCCATTTGGGCAGTTGAGTAACCACGGGTTGGCGTCCATGTCGTCAGGCGAGATTGCG
>CAIWEX010000099.1 GCA_903911795.1 uncultured Schlesneria sp. | reverse complement strand
GAATTATTTGCCAAGCACGATCCGGAGACGATCCGGTTCTTCCTGCTGGCGACTCATTACCGTAGCCCGATCGACTTCAGCGACGAACGCATTGCCGAAACGGGCAAGAGCCTGGAAGGCTTTTACCGGTTGTTCGAAACATACGAACGGGTCGCAGGCCAGTCGTTCTACTCGCTCAGTTCCTCCGCAACCCGTTCCAGTGAATCTCTGGCTGGGACACCTGCGGAATTCTTCGCCGAGTTGAATTCGTTGCGTCAGCGCTATCTGGATGCGATGGACGATGACTTCAACACGGGCGGTGCCGTCGGAGTCTTGTTTGATCTTCGCAAGACATTGAACGGTTTTATTGGTGACCAGAAGCTGGATACCGCGGCTGGCAACAAGAGTGTGATCCCGGCCCTGACCGCGGGGATGACGCTGCTGAAGGAACTCGCCAGTATTCTGGGGGTCTTCCGTGACGCGAAGAAGAAGAGCGCCGGGGCTGATGACGGTTTGCTGGACGGACTGATGCAGCTCGTCATTCAGATCCGAGCCGATGCCCGCAAGAACAAGAACTTCGCAGTCGCAGACCTGATTCGCAACAAGCTCAACGAACTGAAAATCGTGCTTGAAGATCGAACGGACCAGACCCTCTGGCGAAAGAACAGTTGAGGAATTCTTCGCAAGCCACACAGAGAGTCGCGACCGGCTCTCTGTGTGGCTTGCTTGTCAGTTGTGAAAATCTCGTTGGTTGAGAGAACTCGCTGCGAGTTCTCTCAACCAACGAATCCAGAGATCGATGTCACCAGTGGCTCTTGCGTAACCGTACGCCGCCAGAGCGTGAGCACCCGATTACGAGGTTTCAACGCCCTCGTCGTTCAATATGGACGACATGTCTCGGTAGTCGGGATTGAGTAATATCTACTCCTTGCATCGCCCACGCCTCAATCGTCAACGGCCAAACCATCATCAGGCGTTCTGCCGGGGTGGCGGCCGTCGGTGGCGATGAATCCTCACTGAGCGACTTCCGCTCAATCGTTACGTTGTGATTCGGCTGCATGGCGTCTCGCGTTTGACTTTGTCAGTTTGACCAACGTAGCTGCACGTCACTCGCCGTCTCAGAACAGTCGGTTGTAGCCGTTGAGAGCCGCGACGCGGTAGGCCTCGGCCATTGTCGGATAGTTGAATGTCGTGTTGATGAAGTACAGTAGCGTGTTATGCGGCTTTGGCTGGGACATGATGGCCTGGCCGATGTGGATGATTTCACTCGCATTAGCGCCGAAGCAATGGATCCCCAGGATTTCCAAGGTTTCGCGGTGGAACAGCAGCTTCAACATCCCTGCGGTCTGTCCCGTGATCTGTGCGCGAGCGATACTCTTGAAGTGTGCATGTCCCACTTCGTACGGAACCTTATCCTGTGTCAATTCGCGTTCAGTTTTGCCGAGTGAACTGATTTCCGGGCTGGTATAGATCCCGGCCGGAATATCGAGTGACGGTGGAAGCCGACACTCGTCGCCACAACCCAGCCCTTTCAGGATTTCGTTCGCGGCATAACGTCCCTGGTTATAGGCAGCACTCGCCAGAGCAGGGGGGCCGATGACGTCACCGGCACCGTAAATGTGAGGGACAATCGTCTGAAGGTTTCCATTGACCGGAATATTGCCCCGTTGATCCGGAATGATCCCGGTATTCTCCAGACCCAGGCTGTCGGTGTTGCCTGTGCGGCCAGCCGCCCACAACAGAATGTCGGTCTTGAGCAACTTTCCAGACTTGAGCGCCATCACGACACCGTCTTCGACCGCATCGATCCGATCGAACTCTTCGCGATGACGAATGACAACGCCTCGTTCACGCAGGTGATAGCTGAGAGCATCTACGATCTCTTCGTCGAGGAACTCCAGCAGTCGGTCGCGGGTATTGACCAGGTTGACCTTAATTTCCAGGTTTCGGAACATCGACGCATATTCGCAGCCGATGACCCCCGCTCCGAAAACCGTGATGGATTTGAAGTGGAAGTCGACATCCAGGATGGTGTCACTATCAAAAATACGTGAATGCGAAAAATCGACTTCGGGTGGTCGATAGGGGCGCGACCCGGTAGCGATCACTACGTACTTGCCGCGTACGACGGTTCGTGAACCATCCGCTTCGACGGCTTCGACCGTATGGGGATCCAGAAACTTCGCCTGCCCTCGAATGATGGGAACGTCATTGCGATCATAAAACGTTGTCCGCATTTTGACCTGGGCTTCGATGACAGACTTCGCACGACGACGCAAGTCGGGAATCATGAAGTTGGCCGTAATGCCGTGCTCGCGGAACAGCACGTTGCTGTTCACTTCCGTCATCTGAAAGATGGCGTATCGCAGTGCTTTACTGGGAATCGTCCCGCGATGCGTACAGCTTCCGCCGACGGTCGGCTCACGCTCCAGCACCGCAACAGATTTGCCATGCTTCACCGCCTGCATGGCCGCCCCTTCGCCACCCGGACCAGTTCCGATCACCAGGACATCGTATTCGCCTGACAAGTCACTCATGGAAACTCAATTCCTGCCATCGTTTCTGGGATACACTTGAGACACCGAAAGAAGTCCCAATTTACGGCGACTCTGACAACCTTCAGAGGACCGCTCGTTCTCAATATCAGGATCACTGTTGCGAATCCGTTAATGTGCAACGGTCATGCCGTTCCCGCCACGGAACCCGCAGGGGATCATTGAGGTCGGATTTCAGCACGTCGCATTGCGTCCTGCAAAGCGGTTTCAATCACGGGTTCCAGTCGCCGTTCACCATCGGTCGCCTGGCGAATCAGGTTGATCGCCTGTTGGCTGAGCTTGCGAATTTCGTTCTTGTCTGCTTTTTCGCCTTTGAGGTCCTCGAAAACAGCCATCCCGGCAAATCCGTGGGCGCGCCGCCAGTTGTCTGACGATGACGCAAAATCATTAAATGTTCGAACTGCCTGATCCCGCCGCCCGTCACTCAAATAAATCATGGCCAGGTAAACATCACAGCGATCCCGCATCCGTTCGTAGACCTCCTTGCGAGCGGGATTGCCAGATTCGTGAGCAAGTTTTTCCTTGACCGCATACCAGGCCGCTTCGTCGGTGGGATGCCCCTGAGCATGATAGAACTGCCCATCGACCGTGTCGTAGACCGCGACAGGTTTGCTGCCGCTTCCAGGTGGGGCCTTGAGTGGATCGGAGATCCGCATGGCCCAGCCAATCCCGGCCATGCTGGAGGCCGCCAGAAGACAGGCCGCCCCGAGCCATCCCAGTTGTCGACGGACAGGACGCTCGAAGAACTTCGTGTGAAATTGAGTCGTCCCACCACGACTCGGTCGAAACGCCGCTTCGGGTGGCGTCTCTTTGCTCGTCACCTGTCGCAGGAGTTGCTTGATCTCGTTGAGGACGGCTAAGGCATCAGCGGGACGGTCCTCTTTCTTTTTGGACATCATCCGTTCGATGAGATTGCGGACACCGACCGGGACGTCGGGCCGGGCCTCGGCCAGAGACGGCGGCTGTTCATTCAAATGTTTGACAGCAACAGCGAGGGCCGTTTCACCATTGAACGGGGGATATCCTGTCAACATGTGCCAGGCCATCACCCCCAGCGAATAGATATCGCTACGCGCGTCCAGGGGCCGACCGTTGACCTGCTCGGGACTCATGTAGAGCGGTGTTCCCATCGTGACGCCGACCTGTGTCAGCGCCACTTTTTCTCCTTGCAGTGTAAGCTGAGCCAGTCCAAAGTCGGCGACTTTAGCTTCGCCCTTCTTCGTCAGCAGGATGTTTTCGGGCTTGATGTCGCGATGAACAATTCCCTTGTCAGCCGCGACCTGCAGCGCCGCCGCGACCTGCTTCAAGACATGCAGCGCGATCGGAATTTCCAGGGGACCTTTGCGAGTGATGAACTCCTTCAGGTTGCGACCCTGAACGTACTCTTGCGAGATGAAGTGAATCCCATCCTGTTCGCCGACCATGTAGACTTGGACGATATTCGGGTGATTCAAACCGCCGGCAGCCGAGGCTTCGTGCCGAAACCGCTTGACGTATTGAGGGTCCGCCACAAAATCGGCACGCATGATCTTGATCGCCACCTGCCGTCGCAGACTGGTTTGTTCGGCGAGGTAGACATCGGCCATGCCACCTTTTCCCAATTTTCTGAGCAGGCAAAAATCACCCAGCACGCGGCCTGTCAAATCGACTGAACCTGGTCGTTCATACGAATCTGGTGCAGATGCTTTCGCTGCGACAGAAGGTTCAGCGGGCCGCTTTGCGGCACCTGCAGGACTGGCGGAGGGAGAACCAGCCGGTCGGCCATTCGGCGGCGGGGAGTTCTCCGGTCGTTTCTGTTCTGCCATCGTGGATCTGTGTCCGTATCGTATCTGCGGTCACGGTTTCTGGGATTCTTGCTCGAACCGCCAACGACATCTCCTCACGATGCCGGTCAGCGGCGGCGTTTACTGTAGCAGAAATGTCGGAAAACGTCTGCAATTCACATGGTGGTCAAGTGACGCATGATCGATGCGAGTCTCCTTACGCATCGAACATTTCCTATGATCCGGTAACCAGGATTGCGATCGTCAATGTTGTCAACAGGACGAGAGTGCTTAAGCCAGCGGCGTTCCAGGTCACTGGTGTTGCTTGCGGACCGATTCCGAATTCCTTGCCAAGACCGTTCCACAGCCAGAGACCTGCGGGAATTGCGACAGCACCAAACAGATAAAGCAGCCAGGCCGGGGAGCCGTGGCGAATCATATCTCCGGCATCACCAATTCCATCCTTGACCCCAATGGCCAGGTAGGAGCCATTGGCGATCAGGCAGAACCCGGCGAAAAATCTGAGCCATGCGGAACAGCGATAATGCATCGTTGCTGAAATGGCCCAAGCGAGCAGCGGCAGGAGGACTCCCAGAATCGGGCCACCCCAACACGCCAGGAGCGGGTTCGGGTTTTCCTTGAAGTCTGTTCGTGAGATGGAGAGTGGATGCAGAACGACGCAGGCAATTTTGCCACCAGTCGCTAATCCTGCCAGAACATGTCCGCTTTCATGAACCCCCTGCATCAGAAACCACGACGCTGCAATCATCGTCGTAATCAGCACGAATCGCGGTATCTGACGCATGGATCGGGACTCGTAAAAGTAATGCCGGATCACTTGGAAGTGTACGCTTCCAGCCATTCTGCGATCCGCTCGAAAGATTCAGGCGAAATCGAATGTCCCTGGTGATGATTCAGTAATCCGACACGTGCGGGCTTTCCAGATAATTGATAGACGGGAATCGCCGCCTCGATTAACGGCCAGCTTCGATCTCCGTCCGCAGCACCTGATCCCGACTCACCTCCCAGGATTAACAAAGCTCGCGGAGCGGTCAGAGCGACCAGTTCATGATGGTTTCTGGCAAAACCTGCCTCACGAATTGAGGGCCCCAGGTACCAGGGGGCATCCCAATTCGTCGACCGGAGTGCCACCCCACCTTCGCTGGCAACGGCGGCCTTGATCCGTTCATCGAACGCCGCCAAGTACAAGACTTCTTTGGCTCCCAGCGAATGACCGACAGCAGCCACCTGTTGAGGGTCGATGCCAGGCTGAGCCAGCAGGATATCGACCGCACGCCGGGCGTCATACAGCATCTTGTGCATCCCCAATGTGCGTGGATGGCGTTCTTGAAATTGCTTCACGGCCGCCTGCAATGACGTTGCGTTCTGCCATAAGAAACAACGAGGACAAATCACGACGAATCCACGCCTTGCCAATTTCAGTCCCAATTGCAGAGAATCCGGACCGCTGATCCCCGCGGTTTCATCGATTGTGGTATTTGTCGTCTGATGCAAGGCCACCAGGCCAGGTCGTAAGCCTGTAAACTTTGAATCCGTCGAACGCAGCAGATAGGCTTCCACAAACAGGCCGGGTTCACATTCGTAGCGAACCAACTGTCGTGTGCAATCCGGGAGCGAAACATCCTTCAAAAGCGTCGTCTCGTTATTCGCGGGAGCATCTGGCATCGGCCCGAGGAACTTCAGCCATTCTGCTCGAAGCTTCGCTCGCTGTTTCTGCCAGCCTGCCAGATCCACAATTTTCTGATCACCGTCCAACAGGAGCGGTTGCATTGTGCCCACGTCGAATTTGGGTGGAGAGGCTGGTGGGCGCTGGACTTCAGCAAGCCAGGCGACGTCTCCATCATTCGCAATGGTTATGCCATGAACGCACAACAGCCAGGCGCAACCAGTCAGAAGGAAACGCCTACAGAAGTGAGAAGGCATGATGTCCACCGTTGATGCGAACGTGATTCCCTGTTGGATCAAAGAGGAACATCCCCTTGAGCAATCAGCCGGAATCGTCATCAACTCGGGATCAGGAGTCAACTTTCGGCCACCTGTTTAACATTGGGCTTCCAGCGAGTAGAATCCAAGTGACTGCAATCACGTCAACGGGCCTTGTCGCTCGACACTCTGCGTCGAGACATCCGACGCGTAGTGTCGGACACAAAGCTTTCGCGAGGCGAAAGCCGACGATTGGGAGAGAGTTCATGTCAGAATCGCTTAAGGGCAACTGTCTGGTCGCCGCCAAATCGCTGCGTGATCCCAATTTTCACAAGACTGTCGTCTTGCTGCTGGAACACAACGACGACGGCGCAACCGGCTTGATTGTCAATCGTCCCTCTTCGATCAAGGTTTCAAACGCCTTGTCTGGGCACTTCAATATTCCTGAAATGGAAGACGTTGTTTTCGTTGGCGGACCCGTAGAACCATTGGCGCTGCTGATGCTCCACAACGCCGAGCTGCTTCAGGAATCCGAATCGTCACCCGTTCCCGGCCTGTTTATTGGCAGCGATGAAACCTTCGAACAGGTTCTACAAGGGTGCGGTGGGGAAGGAACAAGCCGTCCTTTGTTCCGGATCTTTTCAGGATATTCCGGATGGGGGCCGGGACAGCTCGAAGGTGAAATCGAACGTGGCGACTGGCTGAAGCACCCAGGCTGCTGCGATCTGCTGTTTCGCGCGGATCCGTACGAAGTTTACGAGATGGTCATGAAAAAAATCTTTGAGGCCAACCGGATTCTGCCGTACGACACCAAAAACGCCGAATGGAATTGAACCGGTGCCCGTTCGGCGCGGGTCTCCCCGCCGAAATGCCCGGTCTCCAATTCCTGAGGTCCATCGATTGGAATTCCAGGTCACTCCATACTTAACCAGCCCCTATCACTCAGAACACATCAGCCGGAACGCGCTAGTACCGCAGATTACAATTTGCCCGTCACCAAGTCGACTTTCTCCCAAGGCTTCGCAGGCCTCCTAATTTCGCGCCAGGTACGAGGTCGTTGGTTTGGGGTGTTTCTTGTGGGGCGACCGGTATAGGTCCAGTTCAT
>CAIWEX010000098.1 GCA_903911795.1 uncultured Schlesneria sp. | reverse complement strand
CGGGTTGATGCTTATCATGCGACACGTGTCGGCGTCGAGCGTTCATGAAATTGAAGAGGAGACCTTCGGTCGATCGTTTCGGCGGGGTCAGGAGACCCGCGCCGAACAGGGGTCCCGCGCCGAACAAAGAACGGACGGCCAGTTGATGCTATGTGCTGGCGGCGTCTGACAGCCATTGAGGAAAGTCCTTCAGCGCCGTGAGTTCGCGAGCCAGTGTCGGTTCTGCGAAGACTCGGACTCGCTTTACGTAGTCGTCGAATTGCGTTCGCGCCAAGGCTGCTACGACGGGCGAAACCTGACTGAGTGGTCGGTAGACCCCTTCTTTCGGATGGAAGATGTCGACTTTGAACTCCACTTCCTTGTGGATTGGTGGTGCATCGATCAACAGGTCCGTGGGATTGAGCGATCGTCCCAGGTAGCGTTCTGCCATCTCCAGCACTCGACCGCCGACGCCGATCAACTCGGCATAAGGTCGACCAGCCAGGACTCGATACAGTTCCGGGGTCTGATACAAGCTGAATTCAATCACTCGCTTGTGAAGTTTACGTTTCGCTCCAAATACTCCGTCCAGCAGCGAAGCCGTTGGTGTATCGACCGCTGCTCGACGCAACTCAGCGATCACTTCAAATTCACTCTGCTGAAATAATGTTCGCAGCTCCAGCTTGCGATGCAATTCGAAGAAACTCCGGGCAAACATCGTGGTGGCGGACCGAACGGCATGGTGCCAGTAGACTTCACTGAACATCACATAACGGGCAAACACCATCAGTTCCGCCGCGGTCTTTCCCTTAGACGTGATCGCCAATCCGTCGCCCGCTTCATTGACCAGCAGCGACTGAATCAGACGATTCCGGTCGAAGTTGCGACCGTACGGTACCCCGGCGTGCAAACTGTCCCGTTCCAGATAGTCCATCTTGTCAATGTCGATGGGACCGGACAGGATTGAACGGACAAGACGAAGTGAACTCGAATCGGTTTTCTGAACAAGAACATCCAGTACTTCGGACGGATCGATTTTCCATTCGTCCCGCAGAACCTGCCCCAGTTCGCGAGAAGGGGAAAGAAATTCTGCGGCGAACGCCTCGTGAGGTGGCAAATCCTCAAGTCCCATGTCTTCGATCGGATGGCAGAACGGCCAGTGGCCGAGATCATGTAACAGAGCTGCCACCATCAGCACTTCGGCCTGATGTGGCGTTACTGTTGCTGCAAATCGTTCGTCCTTACCGAGTTGCCACAGGTAGCGGAGCGAATTGTGGAAGACGCCCAAGGCGTGCTCAAATCGGGTATGGGTCGCACCAGGATAAATTCGTCCGGCCAGTCCGAGCTGAGTAATGTTGCGCAGTCGCTGAAACTCGGCAGTATCGACAATTGACCGAACTCGTGCAGTAAAGGGCACATCCTGACCAGTCGGGATCCGGACAATCGGCCCCCCCGCCTGGAGATCGAAAAGCTCAGGTATGGAACTGTAAGGGTGCGTCATGACTACTGACCGGGGCCTGACGGCTCCGGTTCGCCTTTGGAATTGTAACCGGTTCTACTGTCGCTTCTTTACGCTGGTGTGATGGTTATACCAACGCGGACGCAGGATGCGAAGAATGGCTCCGCCTCCGCCGTCGACCGACAGGCACGTCCCACACTCACGAAACGAGCAATACGACCGTTGCAGATCGTACAGCCGGTACCTGTGTCATGACCAGAATGACCCGATTGACCGCTTTTTCCCGTATGCCAGACCCGGGTCGGGGCTCAATGGTCGAGGCAAGCCTGACTTTGCTGAATACCAGTTCCGCTTCGGTCGATTCGACTTCGGACGAGTGCGATGAAATTCGCGCACGGCCGTGCTTTGTCGTTGTCTCACCCCCAACAGCGTTCGTAGTATCTGTGGTAAGTCTTCAAAGCGTCCAATTCGTCGATACCTGTCACGCATGCCGTCGCATGTCAGACAGTTTCGGCGTGAGAGCGGAGTCAGCGAATGCCCCGGCTTCGTGAAATGCTGGTTGTTGGAACCGCCTGTGCGGTTTGCCTGCTGGCGTATTCCAATATCGTTTCCGCCCAAGAGGCCCCTGCACCAGGGACGCCGCCTCCGAAATCCGCACCGATCGCGGAACCTTCGCCACTTTTGACCGAGCCAGCTTCGCCCGAAGAATCGTTTCGTGCGGTGTTGCTTATGGTCGATCTGGCGCGGCTGGACTTGGCTGTCAAATATCTGGAGCAGTTCAACAGTTCCACGCCCGATGACGCGATGCTGATCAAGATGCGAGATAAGCATGGGACAGCAGCCTTCGTCAAGATCGCCCGGATCAAAGAACTCAGCCCGATCGCTTCACCACTCCTGGAGCAGCTCAACAAGGCCTCTCGCAAGCAATCCGATGACCCGGCCTACATTGAAAGCCTGATCACACGACTGTCGAAAGATCCGACTGAGCGAGAAAATGCCACTGTCGAACTGCGCAACGCTGGTCCACGTGCTGTTCCCCAGATCATCCGCCAGATGAGTCGTCCCGAAATGGAGACTCAGCAAGACCTGATCGTCATGGCACTGATCCGTATGGGCCGTCAAGTTGTACCGCCTTTGCTCGGAGCGATGGATTCGCCTCAGGAACGCATTCGTGCGGCGATCATCGGGATACTTGCCACGTTGGAAGCGAAAGAAGCGATTCCTCATCTCTGGTTTCCGGCATTCTCTGAAACCCAGCCACTGGGAATCCGAATTGCCGCCAATCGCGCTCTGGCGAAGCTCGTTACCGGTTCAGCCGATCGAATTGACAGACTTTCGTCGGTGGCCGCTTCCAATGAGCTCCGTCGACTCGCTCGTATGCTCTTCGAAAATGCCAACCTTCTTCCCGCTGAGGAAGATGGAACCGTGACGATTTGGGGTTGGGATGCCAAGGAAGCGACCGTAACTCCGAAGACATACTCGCCTGCCATCGCATCCATGTTGATGTCGACTCGCTTCGCCAGCCAGTCGCTATCCCTTTCTCCAGAACAGGGCGAACCGCAACGTCAGTACCTGGCGTCACTGCTCGGATTAGAGATTCTGCAGCAAGGCTGGGACAAACCCCACGAATCACTGCCAGGGACAGCCATGTATCTTGCTGTTACGGCTGGTGAAGAAACTGTTGCCAGTGTTCTCAGCGACGCATTGATTGCCGAACAACCTGCCACTGCGATTGGTGCCATTGAAGTTCTGTCGCAGATTGGAACTCGCGAGCAGTTGCTGAACCAGAAGGGTCTGAAATCACCTCTTGTAGCAGCGCTCAACTCACCCGACGTGCGGATTCAATTCGCTGCCGCCGTCGCCATTCTGAGAATCGAGCCCCGCTTTGGATTCGCAAATTCCAGTCGTGTGGTGTCGGTCCTTTCTCGAGCACTCACCGATCCAGGACGTGGTCGAGCGATCATTATTGACCCTGATCAGTCTCGTGGAACTCAGACCGGTTCCTATCTGAACGACATGGGTTACGACATCGTCATGG
This sequence comes from uncultured Schlesneria sp., assembly GCA_903911795.1. Classification (GTDB taxonomy): domain Bacteria; phylum Planctomycetota; class Planctomycetia; order Planctomycetales; family Planctomycetaceae; genus Schlesneria. Next base: position 2,308 of record CAIWEX010000098.1, on the reverse strand, counting down.
CGTCGACGGGTCGCGAAGGATTTGAACGAGCTTCCGAAAATGCCGGAATTGAAGTCGTATTTGTCCATGCCAATGTGGCTCGGTGGGAATTGACGCAGACTATTTCCAATCTTCGCGCCGATTCCCGAACAGCCGCATTGCCGATCGTCGTTTATGGGAGTGAAGACTTCAGGGCCAGCGTGAGCCGTTTGATCGCTCGCAGCAAGCCCGCTCTTTACATCGCGGAGTCATCGACGGTTTCGGACTTCCAGCGACAGTTCGCTCCGTTCTCCCGATCCTCCAAATCACCTCCATTGTCTGACCAGGAACGCCAGCAGCAGAAGGCGGCCGCTGCCTACTGGCTGGCGTCGCTGAACTCGGGGCGTGGTGGTCAAGTCTTCGACGTCGCTGCCGCCGAAAAACAACTGTCGCTCGTCGCGGATGATCCTTCAGTCGCAGAAAACGTCCTGGCCGCACTCAGTGGAATTTCCACGGCCAGTGCACAACGCCGCCTGGCGACCGTCGCGATCAATTCGCAACTGGAACCAGCCCACCGTCAGGTTGCCGCATCGCAACTGAGTTTCCACATTCAGCGATTCGGGTTGTTGCTTACGAAGGACGAAGTGGCTGCAGTAAACGATTCCTGGGTAGCGAGCGATCACCCTGCCGTCAAATCTGCACTCGCCGGGGTGATGGGGACTTTGCGGCCGAATGCCACGCTGGTTGGGGAACGTCTGCGACAATTCGCAGTCCCGGTCGCAAAACCAACAAACTGATCGTCATCAGGCAATGATCTCGTCGATCGATTTTCCATGATCGATGTCGAGCCGCTTTCTGCCGGGAACCTCGAGCCGGTGTGAATCGAGTCCGAGTTGCTTCAGGATCGTCGCGTGGATGTCGGTCACGTAATGGCGGTTTTCGACGGCGTGAAAGCCGATTTCGTCCGTCGCGCCGTGAACGATGCCTCCCTTAATCCCGCCACCTGCCATCCAGACTGAAAAGCCGAAAATGTGATGGTCACGACCATCGGATGCCTGAGTCCCTGGCGTTCGTCCGAATTCGCTGGCAAACAGAACGATGGTGGAGTCTAAAAGACCACGTTGTTTCAAGTCCTTCAATAGACCAGCAATCGGCTTGTCGACCGCCTTGAAGTTCTTTTCGTGATTTGCCTTTAGGCCACCATGCGCATCCCAGGCTCCAGCCCCCCCAGCACCATGCTGCACCTGGATGAACCGGACACCACGTTCGATGAAGCGCCGTGTCGCCAGCATCTGCATGCCGAAATCGCGAGTTGCGGGATCATCCAAACCGTACATTTCCTGAGTTGATTTGGTCTCTGTGCTGAAGGCAAGTGTCTCGGGTACGGATGTCTGCATCCGATAAGCGAGTTCGTAGGCTTTGATGCGTGCCGCCAACGAGGGATCGTTGGGGTATTCAACACTTTTGAGCTGGTTCAATCGACCGACAAGATCAAACCCGATCTGTTGCTCTTCGGCATTTGAGTCTCGCGCCGACTTGCCGAAATCGAGAGGGTTGTTGGGATCAACCCGAATCGGAATTCCATCGTGAGCGGGACCCAGGTAGTGTCCATCCTTGGCGTTCCAGTATTCGCGGTTGCCCATCGAAATGAACTGGGGCAAGTTGTCGTTAAGCGAACCAAGCCCATAGTGCACCCAGGCCCCCAACGTTGGGAATTCTCCGTCGAGCATATGTCGACCAGAATGAAACTGCGTTTGTGCACCGTGATTGTCATCGGTGGTAAACATCGATCTCACGACGGCGATGTCGTCAATGCAACTCCCGACGTGAGGAATCCAGTCGCTCAGTTCAATCCCACTCTCACCATACTTCCGATACCCAACCTGCAGCGGATAGAGCTTGTTGCGCTGCTGGCCGTTGGCATCGTTCACAACCGTGACTCGAGCGAGTTTCAACTTTTCAGGGTTTTGAGCGTCTTTGTACGGCGTTTCGGCGATCGATTTCCCGCCGAATTTCGTCAATTCCGGCTTGGGGTCGAAACTTTCCATGTGCGACACGCCGCCGTTCATGAACAGCCAGACAACACTCTTTGCTTTGGGGGTAAAATGGGGCTGGCCATTCGGCGGTTGCCATTCCGCGGGAGCATCGGCCCGAACAATCCCGTCCCGTGCGAGCATTGCCGCAAGGGCCAAGCCGGTAAATCCCATTCCCACATCTGCCAGAAATGCCCGTCGATGCACACCACCGTTTGAGCAGTTGCAGAAGGAATCGGGATTTTTGTTCATTTCTTTTTCCTTGCAGGCAGCTTGTCGTCCAGCAGTTGATGCCTGACCTTTTACCTATCTGATCG
>CAIWEX010000097.1 GCA_903911795.1 uncultured Schlesneria sp. | reverse complement strand
GTAACTACACCCCAATCCCATGGATTCCCTTCCAAAAACCGATGCGCCTTGATTTCCGCCGTAACATAATCGATGGGCCGATTAAATCAACAGGCCGTAGCGCGTTCCGGCTGATGGGCGTTTGAAATCACGTGCCAGTTGTGTTTCGAGTAACCAGTTCCATGACCTGTGTCCACTACGGACTGCGATGAACGATGGTTCTCTTTAGGGTGATGCTTACTCGAACCTCACGGTTTCAGTGGTGGCGAAGGTCTTCCTCAGTCGCAGCAGGCGAGCGTTGAGTATGTCAGAGACGTAGACGAAGTCGTCGTCTGCCTCGACGCTGTTGGGCCAAGCCAGCGGGATATCACTGGTCGGGACGAGGTCGCCGGGGAGGCCGCCGAGCGAGTCGCGGTTGCCCCAGGTTCCGAAGGCGAGGACTCGGTTTCCCTCATTGTCGATCACCGCGACCTGTGGCAGCAGGCCGTTGGGGTAGTAGATTCGGCCATAGCCATCCACAGCGAAACGCGGAGCATGGACGAGCGGGCCATAATTGACGTCGTAGATCTTGGCAGGTGCCGTCGGCTCGGTGGGGAAGAGGTTGCCGGAGGTCAACGCGCCAGTGGGAGCATACTTGTAGATGCGTCCTATCTTCTCGATGTAATCGTTGTCTTTCTCAAAACCGGGCGGGACGTTGTTCGGCTTGCCGTCGCGGAGACCGGCGTAGAGGTTGCCGTTCCGGTCGAAGACCACGCCACCGGAATTTGGATATTTGCCGCCGAAGCCAGCGAACGTCAGCCCGGTCCACGGTGCCTTCGTTGTGTCGGGCGCGAAATAAGTCAGCGGGCCGCGATAGTCGTCGATGCGAGCGCCCGGAGTCAGCACGACTCCCAGCGTTGCAAACCCGCCTGGACACGCCGCCATGCCACGCTCCCACAAGCCTGTGAACACCCAGCCGCAAGTGACGGGCGGAACAACGGCTTGAGAACCAGCAACGGGGGCTGGAGTGAAGAACTCGCCATCCAGATTCCAGCGCAGTACCGGCTTGTTGTAGTGGTGCTTGGTGTAGAGGAACCGGCTGCGTGCGTCGATCGCAATGCTTCCGGCCTGGATACGCGTCTTATGATCCGACAGGCACGGCTCGAATACCGGCTTTTTCCAATCGCGCATGCGGAAGAGAAAATTCTGCGAGTCGGCAATGTAAATGTCACCGGTCTTGGAGTCGAGCGTCATGTGCTGAAGATCGAGCGCACGCTGCGGCCCCGCTTCGTAGAAGTCCTTGACCAGCACGAACTCTTTCCCAGCATCCTTGTAGACGCGGACCGGCAACTGGGTGTAGGTGACCCAGACCAGAATCTCTCCTTTGTTTTCGACCACGGCCAGCAGTGACGACTCCTGCCGAGTGCCGATGCGGTCGCGCAACGGCAACGTCACCGTTGGTACGTCATCCTGCGACCAGTCGGCGAACTTGAGCAGTTCCAGTTTCCCGTTGCCGCTGTAGTTGCCGAAGCGAGTTGTGACGTACAGCGATTTCGAGCGCGGACAGACCGCCACCGCGTCCGGGTTCGCGACGGCCAGCGAGCGAATCGCCTTGCCGTCTGCCCCGATGACCAAGACGCGCCGGTTCATGCGGTCGCAGACAAACACATGTCCCTCGCGATCAACTGCCACTCCTTGGAACGCAGAGTACGGATTGGCGTCGGAATGGCCGATCGCCGCTCGATCCTTTCGCTCGTTGTCGTTCAGCGAGAAGAAGACGCTCGTTGTACGAGTCGCGAGGTCCACCTTCCAAACTTGACCTTCGCGCCAGAATCCCTCGCGCAGAGTGCTCAGCCCGCTGACATACAGGCTCTTTCCGTCCGAAGAAAGTGCGGTGAAGAATGAGCGGATCAAGCCCTGTTTGGGCAACGCTTCGCCGCCAAGTGACACCGTCGGTGCGAACTGCTTCAGCGTACCATCGACGCTGAACTGCATCATCTGATTCCCTTCACCCGGCAGGCTGATCAGGGACAAAAGGTCTGGCTCGGGCGTCGGCACGAGTCGGCCGCTTCGCGTTCCATCACCGCTGACCATCAACGTCCACTCAGAAGCCTGGCTGGACCAGCCGTACTTCGGTCGCAACGTCCAGGTGCCGTCGCCTCGTTCGTTGACGCCCCAGCCACGCACGTCCTCGACCGGCTTCCCGGCTGGTGGCGGAAATACAGTGCGACGATAGTTTCCGCGCGCGTCGTACTGGCGCAGCGTTGGCAAACCGAAAGGAGTGAAATTCCCAAAGAGGAAGACGCTACCGTCGCGCTTCACGTCCAGTCCGGTGATTCTCCACTGAGCGTGGTCCCCCTGTCCACTCTGCTCAGTCCAGTAGGCATACGGATCGCCTCCCGCAACAGCGTCGAGCTTCACTCCCATCCCCGTACGGACACGAAAGCGGAAGGGACCGCCCCTCGCTCGTTGGCCTTCATCATCCAAGCCGTCCCAGATCAATCGTTGCGACAGTCCACGAACGAGCGGCGCTGGCGGTGGCTGTTCGCCACCGAGGGCACCCGCGGCGAAATGCCGTACGATCATGCCCTGGGCATCAATAATCGCCACCTCAACGTCAATTGGTGCAGCGACAGCGAACTTTAAAGCTGCTTGACCGTTCGCCAGTTCCACGCTGGGTTGCAGGGCAAAAGCCTCACCAGCGTTGACCGGCCCGACGGACAGTAGGACGTAAATGAGTGTCGGCAGCATTGTCAAAGACTGCGCGCGACGTGGATGGATTCTGTTCATGACTGTTGAGTTCATTGAAAACGGATTGAAAACAGGTCGGCGTCGCTCGGTTCACGCCGCAGCGACATCGAGCGACCAGCGTTGCCCTTGGCCCACATCCGCTTAATATAGCAAGCCGACAATCTGTTCCGCACGATGTCGTTTCTTCATGACGAATCCTTTTCCAGCTGTCGATGTCTTCGAAAACTTTCTCTCAGGTAGAGTCCCCCATAATCGTATTAACAATGCAGTCTGCGATCGTCCGGCTGTCGCGGCCAAATCATCTTCGCGCGGTTTGCTGTGGCATCAGTTCTCGGGCGCGGTGGACCAGTTTGATGAACTCGCTCCGGTAACTTCCCCGATCTGTACCTATTGACGATTCGGCGAGTTCCAACACCATACCGAACGAGGCGACTGCTGTGGCGAATACGAAATCGGTCGATGGAGCGACCGCATTACGATCCCCGACGACAACCTCTTGCAGAGTGCTCACGTCGCTGTCCGGTTTCTTGGAGCGAAGTTTGAGTGTGAAGAGATCTGACGAACCCGACGGGAGATCGACGGCAACGGTCTCTTTCTGCTGATATTTCAACGAATCAACTCGGCCAGCTTCGGCGTCAGAGTTCATCTCCGCTGGCACGAGTTCGTAGAGTGCTGTCACGGTATGCCCCGATCCAATCTCACCGGCGTCCTTCTGATCATCGTGAAAATCCTTCGATGCCAGGATGCGATTCTCGTAACCGATCAATCGATACGAGGCGATGCGGTGCGGATTGAATTCGATTTGAATCTTTACATCCTTGGCAATCGCAATCAATG
>CAIWEX010000096.1 GCA_903911795.1 uncultured Schlesneria sp. | reverse complement strand
GTCTCCCGACCCCGCCGAAACGGCCGACCGAAGGTCTCCTCTTCGTTTCTGCGATGACAGCCAGGAAAATTGGGCAGAACGATGGGGGGCAGAACGATGAAGAATCATTATTCAGATTTCTTCTATCATTCTGCCCCCCATCGTTCTGCCCTACCGTTATTTTGATTTAACGATCGTCGCAAATGCGTTGTGTCCAGACGGGTATCGGGGCGCACTGGCTTTGCAGAACGAGTCGCGAAAATTGGATGTCAAACGGCAATCGGCTGACTTCACGCGGAGCGATGAAGGCTACTTTGGATGGACTTCGTTTGGCGCGGGTCTCCCGACGTCTCCCGACCCCGCCGAAACGACCGACCGAAGGTCTCCTCTTCGTTTCTGCGATGACAGCCAAGAAAATTGGGCAGAACGATGGGGGCAGAACGATGAAGAATCACAATTGAGTTCTCTTCGATAGCTCTCTCTACTCAATCAGTTTCTTGAGGGCCGGGATTCGGCGCTTTGCTTCTGCCGCTGCTTTGGCATCGCCCCCTTCTTGAATCACGATTTCCCACAATTCAACGGCAGCCTTGGCCATTTCGGGGCGCTGCTTCGCATATTGATCCGGAAGTTTGCCTGACGCATAGGCGTCGAGAGCACGAACGCGGGCGATCAGGAACTTACGCTGTTCGGCCACATCATCCTCTTCCCATGGCTTCTGCGGCCGACCTTCGTATTCAACAAGGATCTGTCGTGCTTTGTTGGCAGGCGCAAGATCGGGCCAGCGCGTCATCACTCCCTGAAGCTGCATCAACCCCGAGAACATGGTCTCGCGATTCTTAATCCGTGACTCGCCTTCTTCCAGCAAGCCCTTCGCCAACTCTTCACGACTGGGCGCCTGATCTCCGGGAATATGACTGGCAGGATAACGCTGTGCGAGTTTCCGTCGGTCGGCGACGCCCCCTTCGAGCCACTCGATGGCCGTCTGCATGATCTTGGCTTCTGGGATCGCGTGACCCATCTTGGGGGCAACCGTCACCTTCGTTCGGATCCCCATCTCTGTCAGCATCGGACCGCGGAAACGTTCGACCTCGCCGAGATTGAAGTCTCCTGTTCCGGTCAGGAATGCGACGCTTAATCGTTCAATCGCCCGATGCCGCAACCAGGCTTCTTCTCGCAAATCGCCACCGGCGCAGACGGGCATGACGCCGCCGAACAGTTCGGGTAAGCCAAACGCTACCTGACAGGCAACACGTCCACCTCCCGAAAACCCTGAGATGTACGTTCGGTCAGGATCGATACGAAATTGACGACGAAGATCGTCCAGAATATCCAGGATGATGCGGACGCGGCGCGGCATCGGCGTGTTGTTGCCAGCACCATAGGGACTCGCGAATGCAATTCCCTTCTGTTTGCAAACCGATTCCAGCGGCCCCCATCCGGCGGGAGAATCTCCTGCAGAAATGAAGATGACCAGCGGCAGAGACTCGGACTTTCCTTTCGGCGCAGGGATAAATCGCTCGTACTTCTGCTGGCGAGATTCGTAGTCACGCAGCCAGTCGGCAGGAGGATCAACGACACTCTGGTTGGAAACGACGAAGGTCCAGTCGAGCCGTGTCGGCCCTGTGACCGCTACCTCCTTCTGGTACCCTGTCTCGGCCGCGAAACTCGTCGCGACAAACAGTGTCAGGCATGCACATGAAATCAACCGCATCGGGTACCTCGTTCATCAACTGTCGACACACGGAACTTCAGGTCTGTCAGCGACCCGGTCATCTTACTTGCCGCGTGATGGCAAGCCAATTGACTGTTGTTCACGCTACACTGATACAGCGGCGATCTCTCAGTCCTCACTGGTAAAAGACCATGCCATCGCGATTGCTCTTCGTACTGTTGCTTACAATTGTTGTCACCGGAAAATCGCTCGGGGACGACAATTGGCCTCAGTTTCGCGGACCGGGAGGGCTGGGAATCGGTAGTGGAAATCCACCGACGCGGTGTGATCTTCAAACGGGCTAAAACGTTTCCTGGAAATCACGCATACCGGGCTTGGGTCACTCGGCCCCGATCATCTGGGGCGATCACGTCTTCATCACAACGGCAGTCAATTCTGAGACTGAAGCTCCTTCGGTAGAAACGGGTTGGACCGGGGGAGCGGGAGAATCGGCGAAGGATACCGGCAAGTGGACATGGCAGGTGATGTCTCTTCATCTGGAAACGGGAAAGGTCCGTTGGGTCCAGGACGCATGTGAAGGAACGCCTGCTATCAAGCGGCACCTGAAAGCGTCACATTCCAATTGCACTCCTGCGACAGATGGCGAATTTGTGGTCGCGTTTTTTGGCTCGGAAGGTTTGTACTGTTACGACTTCGAAGGACATCAGGTCTGGAAACACGATTTCGGCAAGCTGGTCTCTGGTCCGTACGATGCTCCGACACTGGAGTGGGGGTTTTCCAGTTCCCCTGTCATTCACGACGGCCACGTCATTGTGCAGTGCGATTGTTTGAATACCAGTTTTGTCGCAATCCTGGATATCAAGACAGGCAATGAGGTCCGCCGTATCGATCGCACTGGCGAAGTTGCCACCTGGTCGACACCGTTGATTGTCTCGACGGCAGATCGCAAGCAGATTGTCTGCAACGGCTATCGCCAGATGGCAGGCTATGACTGGAGCACAGGTGAGCGACTCTGGCATCTCAGCGGAGGCGGCGATGTTCCGGTACCGACACCGCTGTTTGCCGACGGGCTGATCTATCTGACGAACGGCCACGGCCGCAGTCCGATCTATGCGATCACTGCGACTGCCACTGGAGACCTGACCCCTGCCGCCAATCAATCCATCAATGGCGTAGCTTGGTGGACGCCGAGGGATGGTTCGTACATGCCCACACCGCTGGTCAAAGGAAAGTGGCTTTACACATGCAATGACAATGGTCGGCTGGACACGCGCGATGCCATGACAGGTGATCTGATCTATCGCCAACGGGTGGGGAATGGCAACAACACCTATTCAGCGTCAGCGGTTGCCGCAGGAGGTCATGTGTATTTCGTCAGCGAACAAGGCGAAGTTACCGTCATCGAAGAAGGAGCGGACTTCAAAAAAGTAGCGACCAACAACCTGGAAGAAATCGTGATGGCGACCCCGGCAATCTCGGGCAATCGCTTATTCATTCGCGCCGCGCGCAATCTGTATTGCTTCTCACCAAAGTAGAACAGACCTGTTTGGACTGAAAGGCGTTGAGTCACAACCACGTAGCTGATTGGTCCGTGTTTTCCGTGTCCGAGTAGTTCCTGAGTTAATTCGGACCGAACTGGCCGAATTCGAAATGTGGTTCCTGCATTTCGACAGGAACCACTTTGAAAAGCGTACGGTCAGGTCGCAGGCTTGGCCGCGTTTTCGCTGAGGGCTCGGTTCAGGGCTTTCAAGTAGGCTCGAGCACTGGCTTCGATGATGTCTGTGCTGACATCCTTGCCGTGGTAGCGACGACCGAGATATTCAATCTCGACACTCGCGTCCCCCTGAGCATCTTCACCACCCGAAACGGCCCGGACCTGGTAATCTTTCAACTCGGCCGTGACACCAATGATCCGTTCCATGGCTTTGAAAACAGCATCGATTGGTCCGTCACCAATGACTGCTTCGCGGAACAGATTCGATTCATCGGACTTCGACGTGTCGCGCAAGACGATCGAAGCTGTTGGAATCGTTCCTGTCCCGGCACCAACCTGAAACTGAATCAGTTGCCAGCGGTCAGCAGTTACGTTCGACTGCTTATCGATCAGCGCGATGATGTCAGCGTCGTAGACATTCTTTTTCTTGTCAGCCAGCGCGATGAATTCATCAAACACTTTTTGCAGACTGGCGTCATCGAGTGTGTAGCCCAGTTCGGCGACACGGGCACGAAATGCGTGGCGTCCGCTGTGTTTTCCAAGAACCATGTTTTCGCCGATGAATCCTACGTCTTCCGCGCGCATGATTTCATAGGTGGAGCGGTTCTGAAGCATTCCGTGTTGATGAATCCCGGCTTCGTGGGCAAACGCGTTCTGGCCGACGATGGCCTTGTTTCGCTGGACCAGCATCCCAGTGGTGCTGGAAACGAGTCGACTGATGCCACACAGTTTCGGTGTGTTGATCCGAGTCTGCACGTTGTAATAGTCGCCGCGCGTTTTGATTGCCATCACGATCTCTTCGAGTGCTGCGTTTCCGGCCCGTTCTCCCAGGCCGTTGATCGTGCATTCGACCTGCCGAGCACCCGCTTCGACCGCAGCCAGGCTGTTCGCAACAGCCAATCCCAAGTCGTTATGACAATGAGTGCTGATGACGGCTTGACCGATATTCGAAACGTGCTGCTTGAGATACGAAATCACTTTGAAATAGTGAGTTGGAGTCGCATACCCGACAGTATCAGGGATATTGACGGTTGTGGCACCGGCAGCAATCGCCTTTTCGACAACTTCGCACAGGAACGGGAGTTCCGTACGTGCGGCGTCTTCGGGTGAGAATTCGATGTTGTCGCAGAACGATCGGGCGAGTTCCACATGTTCGACTGCCGCTCGCACAATCTCCTGTTCGGCCATTTTCAGTTTGAATTGCCGATGGATCGGGCTGGTCGCGAGGAACACGTGAATCCGTGGCTTGGCGATCCCTTTCAGAGCCTCGGCTGCTCGTTCGATATCTTCGCGGCGACAGCGGGCGAGACCACAGATTGTCGCTCGATCTCCAAATTGCTGAGCGACCGCACGGACCGCTTCGAAGTCACCCGGCGATGCGATCGGGAACCCCGCTTCGATCACATCGACACCCAGTTCCACCAGTGCTTCTGCAATCTTCAACTTTTCAGGCATGGTCATACTGCAGCCGGGAGACTGCTCGCCATCGCGAAGTGTGGTATCGAAGATGGTGACGGTGTCGGTCACGACGGTTTCAGTCATGGAAATTCCCTGTCGAGATAAACGGAAGGTGTTGGCTGTCAGTCAGATACGAACTAAATTGGGCATCTTGTGGACCACAGCCGCGGACTTCTTGCTCTCGCCTGAAAACAAAAAACCCCGAGGCCGCGAGACCTCAGGGTGAACTTATGCAACGGATGCGACGAAACGTTCCCCGGACCTCGCTTTTCAGCAGGGTAGTAGCAGACCTCGTAGTCCGGGCAGAAATCGCGTCATCGAAAAGCCTTTGTGAAATCAGTGTCAGAGATGATGATATCGGTCAGATCGAGGTCGGTCAAGAACGGTGAAGTTGAACCCCGAATATGGAAATTCAAAATCAACTTCTGAAGACTCCGGAAAATTCCAATCCGTGGAGTCAACCGGATAGGCTAACAACTCCGGACATGTGAAAACTGGAAAGGTTCGGAAGTTGAATCCGGAATGCAATTTCGCTCGCTGAGCCATTACTGCGTGGGTACGTCGCCTATTTCTTGGCGACGTCCAGGCAGATGAGCCAATCTTCGCTGCGGAGGTAAAGCCGACCGTGCGACAGAACTGGCGATGCCCACATCGGGTATTTCAGTTTTTGAAATGATGCCCGACACGTTTCCTGCCAGCCTTTGCGTTCCAGTCTTGCGATCGCCAGCGTACCGCGTTCCCCCAGAATGAAGTACTTTCCGTCGGCCATCGTCATTGAGCCTCGACCGTAAAACGGCCACGGGACGACCTTACCTGTCTCTTTGTTGACGATTTGTCCGGTTGCGGGGTCACGCGTCAGATCGCGCAGCATTTCCTCGACGTCTCCTGCGATACCGTTGGTCTCCCAGAGCCTCTCGCCAGTTTCGACGTCAACACACTGCAGCATTCCTTCATTCTCATGGCGACCGCTGAATCCATACAGGCATCCGTCGTGGTGAATTGGAGTGGACCAGTGAGTCGACATCCCTCGTTTGTCGCGCCAGAGAACTTCGTAGCCATTTCCATCGGACTGGACCTTGAGCATCGCCATCCCGGTTTCGTAGGCGGCCGACAGAAAAATCTTGTCGCCGACGACGACTGGACGAGCGGCATTGACGGATTCATGAGTTCGAGAGCGGAACCAATACTTGAATCGCACTTTTCCAGTGGCAGGGTTGAGCGACACTAATCCCTGCCTCACCAGACAAAGCAGATGTCGCTGGTTATGGATCGTGACCGCAATCGGTGAAGAATAACTGACCAGCATTTCCTTGTCGGTCCATTCCAACGGCGGGTTTCCAGGGTCGTCGGTTTTCACGCCGTCCCAAGTCTCTTTTCCGACACTTTCCCAAAGTGTCTTCCCTGTCGCCGGATCAAACGAAACCACGCCCGAATTGGGTTGCCCACCGACGAGCACGATCAACTGGTTTCCTTCGAGGATCGGGGTGCATCCCGCTCCAAAGAAATGACCGGGGACCTGCCACTCTTTCGCCGTGTCACGCTCCCAGACCAACTTGCCCGTTTCGAGGTCGAGGCAGATAAGACGTCCCTGAGCCCCGAACGTATAACAGCGAGTTTCCGTCAAAAGAGGCGAGCAGCGCGGACCGTTGTTGTATCCATACGGGTCCGAGAAATCGGTGTCGTATTCGTACTTCCAGACTTCCGATCCATCCTCGGGACGAACGCACTCGATGATGTCGAGTTCCCGCTGACGATGATGAATCACCAGTTTTTTGCCGCGAATCGAAGGAGAGCTATAGCCCGTTCCGATCCGTTTGTCCCAAAGCACTTTGGGACCGGCTTCGTCCCAGGAATCAATCAGACCCGTCTCGTCCGAGATCCCTGTTCCCTTCGGACCGAGAAAGATCGGCCAATCGCCTGGGGGAATGGGATGCTCGGATTCTTCCGGCACTTCGCTGGAGTCGATCCGGGCGACACCAGCGTCTGTGGAGTCAGCAGCCTTGGCAGGTGTGACTTCGATCGGCTTTTCGGTCGTCGCCGATGCGAGCTTTGGATCTCTTGGCTGATCGCACCCGAGCACAAAGCAGATCAAGACCAACAGCGCCAGAGTCCGAATCATTTTTAACTCCTCGGTGCAGTTCGGCGCGAGTCTTCCGACCCCGCCGAAACGCCCGACCGAAGGTCTTTGGTAATGTTCACGGCATCGAACAATACGGTTTACTTCCGGAAATCGCCTGGATTCCCGAACAGTCCACCGCCACCATCCTTGCTCGTTCCGCCTCGCAGCGGTTCTTTCCGCTTGCGTTCGTACTGCTCACCCTTTGATGGCGACAGGTCTTCATCTTTCGGCTTTTCTGGCTTCTGCTTGAGAGCTTTCAGCGAGAGGCTGATGCGTTGACGATCAGACAGGACTTCCAACACCTGCATCTCGATTTCCTGACCGACGTTGACCACATCCGTCACTTTGCGGACTCGCTGGTGATCGAGTTCGCTGATGTGAATCAGACCTTCGACACCGGTTTCGAGTTCGACAAACGCGCCGAAGTCAGAGACTCGCGTTACCTTTCCGGTGACATTCTTACCGGTCGGATAACGATCTTCGACGCCAGCCCATGGGTTTGTGGCGAGTTGCCGCATTCCCAGTCCGATCTTCTGCTTGTCGCGATCCAGCGACAGCACGACCACGTCAACGGTGGCACCTTCCTGAAGAACTTCCGAGGGATGCTTCACGCGTGTCCAGCTCATTTCGCCGATATGCAGGAACCCGTCGGCCCCGCCCAGATCGATGAAAGCTCCATAGTCCTTGATTGTCTTAACGGTTCCGGTGTACTGCTGGCCGACTTCAACCTGCTGCCAGAAGTTGACTGCCAGTTCTTTGCGTTCTTCGATCAGGATGATGCGGCGGCTGACGACCAGATTCCGCTTGGCTGGATTCACTTCGGTGATCTGAACGGTCAACTTCTTGCCGACGTAGGTATCAAGCGCCGGTGCGAAACCGAGGTCAACCTGGCTGGCAGGGAGGAATGCTCGCAGGGGACCGATGTTGACTTCCAGGCCACCTTTGTTGGTCTTGGTGACCATACAATCGACAACCTGACCAACGGTGAGTTCTTCCCAGTTCCCCTTGGCGCGTCGAGTCGCCTTGGGAAGGTTGACCAAGATCACGCTGTTTTCGGGGTCGTACTTTTCCACGACAACCAGAAACTCTTCGCCGATCCGGGGCTGCTTCCCTTGCGGAAACTGGCGGGCGGGAAGAACACCGGGAGAACGGAAGCCGACTTCGCAGAAAACGTCTTCGGCGGTGACGCTCTGGACTTTCGCCTTCAGCTTCGTGCCCGATTCCAGTTGATCTTCGGATTCCGGCAATTCGGAAACGGTCGTCTGATGTGGGTCCGGCGTTTGAGCTCCAGCGGGTGGAGCAGTCGGCGCCGTCATCTGGCCAGCCATCGCGGCTTCCAGTTCCTGTTCCAGATCGGCATCGATCGCCAGCTTCTCGTATGGGATTTCGACGGGTGTCGCCGGTGGCGGCGGAGGTGCGTCGAACGCTGGAGCAGCAGGTGCACTTCCATCCGTGGAAACAGCGGCAGGTACCGATGATTCGATGATAGAAGGGACGGCGACGGCTTGGCCGAGATCTACCGTCGGATTCAGCCGAGGGCGGCGTTCTCGCTTGGCGATTGCGTTCTTAACTTCTTCGATCCAGGCGCGGGCAGCTTCGACTTGATCGGTCAATCCCAGTGAAAGCGTCACGGTGGAACCGTCTTCGCCATGGAATGCCAGCTTGACTTCGGCACGGCCATCTTCGGCGGTCACTGTTTCCAGCTCGATCATCTTTTCCGCGGAAAGAGTCGCGGGAATGGGTGCCCCGTTCCCCAATTCTCCTCGCAACGCCCACTGGCCCGATTCTCGATTCACTGCCGCTGCTGAGGGCAATTGATCGAGATCCAATACCAGTTCCTGTGACTCTGACCGAAAACCTGTGATCTGCATTCTTATTCTTCCAACGGGGGGTACCCATTCCGATTCGCGGAATCAATCGGAGGGGAGGCATCAGCGATGGGCTTCAGACTTAACGTCCGCGTGAAGCCAGAGAAGAAACTTTTGAAGTCGCCGACAAGCGACAGGATTCTGACACTACGATTCGATACGATTCGATGAGGAGATAACCGACCCAAAACATGCAGAAAAACAGTGCAAAGATCGTACTTCGTCTATTCCCTACACATTCCGTTCCAAAAACAACACTTGATCTATAAGAAGTTCGAAACCATTCGTCAATTCTCGGGAAACCCGCCAGAGGTCCCGCCAGCAAGATTCTTCAGTCCTTCATAATTGGCAACGCAGGGCGTTTTTAGTCGAGCGGTCGGTTTTTCTGGTCAGTAAATCGAGATAACGATCGTGAGATAACTCGCGTTCAATTTCGATGAATCGATTCCCCGTTGTTTGCCGTTTCGGGGGACGACCGCCGGTTCAAACTATTCCAACTCGCTCAACTCTGGCACTCGCAGAACATCCGGTTTGGCAACGTGTCGCACTGTCTCCACCAATGCTTGACAACCTTCGCCAAATGTTGATCAACGGCGACCCATCGATGCCCGACTGCTACGGCGTCATGATGGAGGCGGTCATTGCGGACGATGACGACACCTTTGATGCATTCGTTCCGACCATCTCAGTGCGCATCGGTGATTATCAT
This sequence comes from uncultured Schlesneria sp., assembly GCA_903911795.1. Lineage (GTDB taxonomy): Bacteria > Planctomycetota > Planctomycetia > Planctomycetales > Planctomycetaceae > Schlesneria. Next base: position 7,568 of record CAIWEX010000096.1, on the reverse strand, counting down.
TTTGTACGGCGAGTTTCCGAATGTGACATTTCTACTGTGGCTAACCCTGTGGCATTTCTAAAGTGCGGTGACAGGCGATGACTCTCACTTGTCATTCTATCGCGACTGAATCAGAATGATGCAGTAAGTTCGATCGCGGTTCGAACATGTCGGCTGCCAGGATGGCTTAAAAAACTCCAACAGAAGCGCGATTGATTGTGCTTGCGCGACTGACAACCTATTCGCTGTTGGGAATCGATGCCGTTCCGGTTGATGTCGAAGTCGACATTTCTCCCGGGGCGATGCCGAAAACGATTCTGGTCGGTCTGGCCGAAGCGGCTGTTCGTGAGAGTACGCATCGGATCGAACGGGCTCTCGTGAATAGCGGATACGTCCGGCCCATTGATCGGATCGTGATCAATCTGTCTCCTGCCGACCTTCCCAAGGATGCAGCGTCGGTCGATCTGTCAATTGCGCTAGGATTACTCGTCGCCAGCGGCCAGCTATCTTCCGACGTGTTGCGACGCTACTCGGCCGTTGGGGAATTAGCGCTGGATGGCTCGATCCGTCCCGCCAAGGGGACGCTTTCGATGGCCTTGAAAGCCAAGGAACTCGGCCTGACAGGGCTGGTCGTCCCACATTCCAATGCCCGCGAAGCTTCGGTTGTGGAGGGGATTGATGTGATCCCGGTTGCTTCATTGACCGAGGCGGTCGGTTTCTTCAGTGGTCAGTTGGAAATTCCTCCGCATCCATTCAGTTGGGCCGATGCGGTCGCCGAGTTCGGGCACTATGCCGTTGACTATGGTGACGTGAAGGGTCAGGAATCCGCCAAGCGCGCGGTCACCGTCGCCGCGGCAGGGGCTCATCATCTGTTGATGATTGGTTCACCAGGAACTGGCAAGACATTACTCGCTTCGCGGATGGGGACCATATTGCCTGAACTGGCACCTGAGGAGAGTCTGCAGACGACTCGGATCTGGAGTGCCGTTGGACGACTCGATCCGGGTCAGCCGCTGTTGATTCAGCGCCCCTTTCGATCACCGCACCATACGATCAGTGAAGCGGGTCTCGTGGGTGGGGGCAGTATTCCGGCTCCGGGTGAAATCAGCCTGGCGCATAATGGAGTTTTGTTCCTGGACGAATTGCCTGAGTTCAATCGTCGCACGCTGGAAGTTTTACGTCAGCCGCTGGAAGACGGTGTGGTGACGATCAGCCGCGCGATGGGAAGCCTGACATTTCCCGCCAATCTGATGCTGGTGGCCGCCATGAACCCCTGTCCTTGCGGGTATCGAGGTGATCCGAAGCGGCAGTGCAAATGCAATCCCATGCAGGTCGAACGGTATACGGCCAGGATCAGCGGACCGTTGCTCGATCGGCTGGATATTCATATCGAAGTGCCACCGGTTCCGTTTCGTCAATTGTCGGATCAGACGACGGGGACAACGAGCGAGCAGATGAAGGCTGCCGTTTTGTCTGCGCGCGAAGTTCAGTACCAGCGGTTTGGCAAGAGTTCACTACGACTCAACGGTCGCATGACACCGTCGCAGATCCGCAAGCATTGCAAGCTGGAATCCGACGCCGAGAACTTGTTGAAGTCGGCGATGGAAGAAATGGGCTTGTCTGCGCGAGCTCATGACAAAATCCTGCGGATCGGCCGCACAATTGCGGATCTTGAGCACAGCGACAAGATTCACGCGAATCATTTGAGCGAGGCGATCAACTACCGGGCACTCGACCGGTCCTACTGGAAATGATTTCCGACGATCAGTAGGGACGTGCGGCAATCGCTCGTTGGGATTACTTCGGGACGACGAGGCCTTGCGTTGGAAGTTGCGGCGTTGGTGCTCGCGAACTTCGGGGGCTTCCTCAAAGCCGGTGCGCCCCCCGCCACTCAGTTGCTGCCCAACTGCACTGAACAATCGATTTCCAGCGAAAAAGACAAAATACTATTGAGTGGCGTCGTGATTATCGGCACCATTCCTGAATCAGTGGTCTTTCAGAAGATGAACGTGACGGACGGGCACCATGACAGGATTCATGATTTCTCTGGTGATTGCGACCAGTACTGTTGGCATCGAAGCTGAGGAAGCACAGGCCATCGGACGCAAGATCTGGATGATCGTCGATGCCATTCAGAGGCATCACATTTCGAATCCCGATCCTGGCACGCTTTGGCGAGCGATCATCCCATCAGTCTGCACACAGCAGGAACTGGCAAATCCAGATTCACTGATTGCTGAATTCGTCCAGACCCTGACTGCGAGCGAGTGTGGTGATTTGCTGGCCAGGCGATTCGAAGAAGGGAAGTCAGGCGATGTTCCACTTTCCAAACTGCTGGATACAGTTCTGAAGTTGTTGGAGAAGCCACTTGGGACAATGTCCCTGCAGCGAGCCAAAGACTACGTCGTCGAAGAGCAGTTGCGCAACAACCGCTATGTCGGGCTGGGTGTTCAATACGGGATCGATCAACCCAGCGGGTATTCAATGTTCGGAAGGATCTTGCCAGGAGGATCAGCCGATCGCGGCGGGCTTCACGACGGAACGATCGTGAAGGAAGTCGATAGAAAATCGACGCAGAATGTTCCAGCGGAAACAGTGCTTGACTGGTTGCGAGGTCCCATCGGCACGGAGGTCACACTGAAAATTGCCGCACAACTTCCTCAGCCCGAACGCGAAGTGACGTTAACCCGAGGTGTTATTCGCACGGATTCCGTCTTGGGCTTCCGACACGAAGCGACCAGTCGCGCCATATCGCATCCTTCGCATCCGACGATCGGATGGCTGAGAATTCCTATGATTTCCGCCAGCACGCTGCACGAACTGCGAGTCGTTGATGGCATGGTTCGTCAGCGGGGGATTCGCGCCATGGTTCTCGATCTTTCCATGACTCGCCGCGGCGGAGATTTCCACCAGGCCAAACTGGTGGCAGATGGTCTGCTCGAAGGTTCCCCGATCTGGAACTATCAGGAACGCAATTCCCAACCGCGACTCGAAGTAGCGGACGGTGATTGTCTCTTCCGGGGAATTCCGCTGGTAATCATTGTTGACCAAGAGACAGAGGGTGTTCAGGCCGCAATCGCAGCTTCGCTTCAAGATGCTGGTCGAGCGACCATCGTGGGTGAATCACCGCGATTTCGTGGCGAGGTCTCCACCGGCGTGGTGATTGACGAGGACAGCATCCTGAACATGACAACAGCTCGAATCCGCCGGACTCGGTCAGACCGCGACTGGCCGCTCGTGCCCGACGTACGAGCAGTCTCAATAACTGAATTCGCTGCTCAACAAAAAGCGATGGCTGTTTACAGGTTGAATCTTATCAATGGTAAAAGTCCTCCAGTCTCGGCTCTCTTTCCTGCAAATGCCAATCGCGGAGGAATTCGCTGGCAGGATCTGGTGGAGGACCGAGCACTGAACACTGCCATCAATCTTTCCGCTGCTGGATATTCGAAGCCGTGACAATGTGGAACTGTTGGCTTCGCAAAGATGACTTCTGCCGTTGGAGCGACGATGAATCGAATGAGTTTGCTGTTGACGATGATCGTAATCCAGGCCGTAGTGCAAACTACTGCCTTGGCAGATGATTTAACGGTCCCGCACTGGCGGCGTCCTGTGGCCCTCGTCATTACCGATGATGGCCGACAACTGATCACCGCGAATCAGCAATCGGGCTCCTTGTCACTGCTGGACGCCCAGCGGATGAGCGTCCGAAGTGAAACAACCGTCGGCAAGAGACTGACGGATCTGGTGGTCTCGCCTGTCGACAAGGATCTGCTGCTGACAATTGACGAAGAAACGCATGAACTGCTGGCAGTCCATCGCGATGACGACAAGTTCACTGTCATCAAGCGGCTGAATATCAGCCCCTATCCTGTGACAATTCGGATAACTGCCGATGGCTCACGCGCCTGTGTGGCGTCACTCTGGTCGAAGACGATCAGTGTTGTCGATGTCGCCCGATGGCTGGAATCGAATGAACCGAGTCGCAGCGTGGTTGCTACGGTCAGGCTCCCATTTTCCCCACGTGAACTGCTGCTGATCGACGAAGCACGCAAACTGATCGTCGCGGACGCATTCGGTTCGAAGCTGGCTGTTATCAATCTGGCCGAGGGCATAATCGACCAGAGTCGCCTGGAGTCGGTCAGGGAAATCCTCGGACACGGGATTCGAAAGTTGAGTCGCCACCCTTCTCTGCCTCGCATCGTGATGACCCATCAGATCCTGAGCCGTGGTGCTCGTTCAAGCTTGGATGATGTCCATTGGGGTGGACTGATGGTCAACTGCCTGCGTTCGCTGGCTCTGGACGATCTGCTCGATCCGAAAGCCAATATCTCACATCGCACCCAACTGGAATTTCTTGGTGGTCCGGAACGAGGGGCGGGTGATCCGGCTGGATTTGTCATTCGCCCCAAGGGGGGGATCGCCATTGCCCTCAGCGGGACCAACGAACTTTTGCTCGACGACGGCAGCCGATCGTTCGGAATCCGGTTACCAACGGGTGAGCGTCCGACGTCAGTGGTACTTGGTTCAGACGACTTTCGTACGTATGTCGTCAACACATTGAGTGACTCGATCACGGTGGCTGGTCTGCGAGACATCGTCGGTACGATTTCGCTCGGCCCCCACCCTGATTCGACGCCGACTGAACGGGGTGAACGATTGTTTCACAATGCGAGGTTGTCGCATGATGGCTGGTTCAGTTGTGCCAGTTGCCACATTGATGGACACACCAACGGACAACTCAATGATAACTTCACCGATGGCACCTTCGATACTCCCAAGCGAGTCCTGACGCTGCGTGGAATTGCCGATACTGCTCCCTATGCGTGGAACGGTCGATTCGAAACCCTGCGAGAACAGATCCAGCATTCCATCCGCTCGACCATGCAGGGTGAGCCGCTGACTGATGGACAAGCTGACGATCTTGAGGCGTATCTGCGCACTCTGTCGACAGTGCCTCCGCTGCCCGAAGAGACCTCCGCTGAATCCAGAGGGCTGGCCGAACGAGGGGCTGTGCTGTTTGAAAAACTGGACTGCGCCCGGTGTCACAAAGGGCCGACATTCACATCAGCCCGAGTGGTCGATGTGAATCTTGCGGACGAACGCGGGGGCTCAAAATACAATCCACCGTCCCTTCGGGGACTCAGCCAGCAGAGTTCCTTTTTCCACGATGGGCGCGCGAATTCGCTTGAGGATGTCTTTTCCAAATACCAGCATCAGATCGACACTGCTCTGACGGCAGAACAGGTGAAGGAACTGGTCGCCTTCCTGAATCGGCTGTAGCGTTCCACGATCATACTCATCAGAACTCAAGCCAGCCGAATCGCTCGGGTGTGTGGAAGGTCCGATTTAAGGTCGGTGAAAACGCCAGTCCGGCTTTGTGTTCCCGGTCGTACCGATAAAGGTTCAGGCGCCAGCGAGTCCCCTGCTGCGGTGGCTTGTCGCACAATGCCCTCAGCGGGATCCGAACTTCGACTCGCCAGACTTTGGCCGCTTCGTCGATCGTGACCGCCGATTCCCCTTTGGCTGTCCAGGCAAAGTCCTTGGAGGGAAGATCGACCTTCAGGTCCAGGGCCTCGCCGTTGGGGGCCCATTCGAATTCGGTATATCGACCTGGAACTTGCGGATCAGAACCGATGAAGGCTTCGACCACATCATTATCCCACAGCCCGATTCGTTCTTCCTTCTGGACGGGTGCGAAGACGTTCAGCTTCGTAAAAGGGCACTCATAGCCCAGATACAGGTACTTGTCGGACCAGAGCAATCGGACGGGTGTGCTGAGTTCCGGACGGGCGGAACTGTCAAACGATTGATATTCCAGCCGAGTCGGTACGGCTTGGTTCCATTCGGGCTCGTCCAACTGGCCATTGACCGCGAAATCGCGATCGATGCGAACGGCCTTCACCACGGGAAGTGGCAGCGAACGGGCCAGCAGTTTTCTCGCGTTGTCGAAGTAGATCTTGCGACACGCTTCGGCGGGCAGGTTGATGCTGCTGATTGTCCAGTCTCCCTGAATCGGGGTCATGTGAGCCCAGTTGCGATCATCCGTTTCGAACCATCGCCAGCACTTGTGATAGAATTCAATACCGTCTTCGTCGGTCGGTTGCTCGGCATCCCCACCGGAACCCAGGATCAGCTTGTTGTAGACCATAAAGTCGGTCGCAAACAGAATACGATCCTGATGCTTGAGAAACAGGCGACGTACCTTTTCAGGATCGTGGCGACCCACCTCAGGAATCCGTGCGGCGATGTCCGCGTGCATGTTAGGACGACGATCAAGAGCCTGTTCAACCCACTCCAGATCTTCCGGGTTGTTTGCGAAATGAACACAGACAAATGTTGTCCGGGGATGACGTTCGATGACGCGATCCAATGTTTCCAGCAGTTCCATCCGAGGTGGATAGCGAGTCGGGTCACCAAACCACCAGCTCTTGTGGTCTTTCAATTCCGCCCATCGCTCGTTCTTTTCGTCATAGGGGAGCCAAAACGCGCGAGGGTCACCGACATGGATCGACACCGGCATTCCCAGTTCGCCGCATCGCTTCCAGACGGCATCGAGTTTTGGATCATCGATCTTGATCAGTTTTCCGCTGCCATCCTTCAGATACAGTCCCAGTCGTTTGAATTCTTTCAGGCCGGACGCTCCCAGTCGATACCCTTCCTCAATCTGTTTGACAGCTCGGAGACTCCAGTCGGGTTCGTCCCAGCCTTTGTAGTCCAGGATCATGTGCTGCACGAATCGTCCGGGGAACAGCTTTTCGGCCATCAAACGAGCCCGTTCGAAGTCAGACTGCTCTCCCTCTTTATGAGTGACGCTGCCGGCTCCCAGCATGACGCCGGTACCGACCCCAGCCTGATCCATGATGCGAACAGCCCGTTCGAACCGGGCAGGCAGTGTCTCGATATGCTGATGCAGATCAATGATCCGCCGTTCCTTCCGCCAGACAGCAGGTGAAAACGCATCCGCCAGCGGTCCAGTCTTGCCCGGAGACGGTTGCGCATGGACATCGGCACCAATCATCAGACTCACGATGACAAGCGAGAGGCAACGAGAGCAAAACATTAACCTGGTCATTGTGAACCTCAACAGTTTGCGTGAAAGCCCGAAATGATCCTGATGTCGTAGCAGATGCCTCGTCAGTTTATCAAGAATTCGTTCGTTCGACTTGTCGTTTGAGGTCAGAGATTGGGAACACTCATCGCCACTGATTCACACTGATCCCGAACACGAGGACATGAACGGCCAGTATGTGTCGAACGAGTATGCCGTGAAAGCCATTTCTTTCTCTGCCTGATCAGTGGGAATCAGCGGAGATTAGTGTTCCACAAGTCGATGTTGAAAATGTACTCCAAAAGAACTGGCCCAAAATTGTGAACTTCCGGTCGACTGAAATGGAATCGGTCCAATCGTTGGCTGGACATGGTGAACATCGTAGACATTCAAAACCGGACGCTAGTACCGCAGATTACAATTTGCCCGTCACCAAGTCGACTTTCTCCCAAGGCTTCGCAGGCCTCCTAATTTCGCGCCAGGTACGAGGTCGTTGGTTTGGGGTGTTTCTTGTGGGGCGACCGGTATAGGTCCAGTTCAT
>CAIWEX010000095.1 GCA_903911795.1 uncultured Schlesneria sp. | reverse complement strand
TGCTTCTTCATTGGCAGGTGCTTCTCTCTGGAGAATGAAAATGTTGTGGTTGTTTATGAGCAAGCATTGTGGTCTGTCGTGGGAACCATGTGCACGGTAAGGCTTACCGTCAGTACGTCCGATCGAACGAAATCCGGTGTCCTCCAAGCAGTTCCGCATGTTGTGGATGACACGTGACGACGATCACCTGGTGATCTGCGGCAAATCGGCGGACGATTTCTGCTGTTTGTCGTTGACGTTCCGCGTCGAGGTCAACCATTGGATCATCGAGAATCAAAAATCCCCCTCTACCATCAAGGAAATGTTGAGCCATGGAAATGCGTACGGCCAAGCCGAGACAGGACTTGGTCCCCATCGAAAGCAGTTCATATGGAAGTCCCAGATCCGTGCCGCGGTGGGCCTCGGAATTATCCAGATTGACATGCTGATAATGACCGCCAGTCAATGGGTCCAGAATGGAATGCAGGCTCTTCAGCCATGGATCCAGTGTGCCCGCATCCAACCGCTCTTTCAGCGTTTGAAACGTCTGCTCGATTCGTTTCAATGCTTGCCACAGATCTTTCTGATGCTCAAACGCGATTTCGGCGTCTCGAAGCTGTCGTTCGACGTCGATCAGAGACTGCTCGGGTTCATTACCAAGCTCAGCCTTGCGTTGTCGGGCGTCTGGAAGAACTTCCTCTTTGATGTTTCGCAGACGCTTGTCTACCTGCTGGAACTGCTTGACCAAATCGTCAAGGCTATCGATTCCACTCGGCAATTGCGGTAGTAAGTTGAGTTCCTCGGTCAGCTTTTTCGTTTCGGCGCGTGCGTCGAGCAACATGTCTTGCAATTGGTCAAGGGATCTGTGCTTTTCAACCCATTCGTTCAATCGGCTCCCGATGTCATTCAGGTTTTCGACAACTTTGTCATGCTCTCCACTGCGCTTTGCAGATTCCACAAGGATGGGTTCGACTTCGCGGGGCGGCTGCGGTAACTCTGGTCCCACGGCAATCGCCAATGACTCGAGAGATTCTCCATTCAGTTCCTTGTCCAACGCGAACCGAAGGTTGCCGACTACCGTTTGGGCCTGGTCGAATTCACTATGGCAACGACGTGCCTCGTCGAGGGTTTCAACGTTCAGTTCTTTGAGCTTTTGTTCAAAGTTGCTGCTTATCTGAAGCAATTGCCGCTGAAGCTCCTCAAATTCGATCTCGCCCGAAGTGATCTCAATCCGCCAATCCGGGTGGGCGACGATCACCCGGCCACCGGCAGCGATTTGCTTCGTACCTCCAGCAGGGACTTCCAGGACCGTCAGAGCTTGGAGGTCTGGCTGCACCTCCAGCTGCAGTGCTCGATGAGCAAGAACTTTGACCTGCAGTTTTCCGGCTGACAGTCTGGCTTGCAGTGTCTCCGTCTGGTGTTGAAGCGATGCCAAGTCCTGCAGTTGGGCATCCGAAACCGCTTTCAACTTGCCATGCGAAGCCTCGGCGGCCTGCAGCGTCGTGATCGCAGCCTGCGCACGCCGGAGTTGTGATCGTTTGGCTTGGTTGCTTGCGTAGAGCCGAGCGATATTCAGCTCTTCGTCCAGGCTCTTGACCAGAGCGCTGAGTGTTCCCAAGTTTCCTTGCAACGTCCGCTGCCGTTCCTCAAGCGTCGGCCATTCCCGAGCGATTGACCTGAGTTTTTCTTCCTCCTGATGAGCAAGCGTTGCGCGAGCTTCGAGTGCTTGACGCTGATGGACGGCCGAGACGATGGGTTGCCATTGCTGCACATACGCTTCCAGCTCGTCACGTTCTCTGGTGAGTTCAGTGATATCTGCCACGATTTGATCGAGCGAGTTCTCGTACTTTTGAATTTGAATCCGCTCTGCATGCAGCTGCTCCTTCTGGTACCAGGCTTTCAGCAGTGAGCCGACACCCTGCTTCCACGGCTTGTCAAT
>CAIWEX010000094.1 GCA_903911795.1 uncultured Schlesneria sp. | reverse complement strand
CTGATGGGTGGAGGCCCAAAGCAGTTTTCTGGTCGACGATCCTCGCTGTTGGCCTGTTTGGTAGCCCGCTCCTTAATCGCTGGCAGGAGGAATACATCTTCCTGTGGCCGCTGGTTCTGTGGTCAGCGTTACAATTGACGGTCCTGGCCACGACATGGGCCGAGCGGCAGCCAAATCGCAAATCGGCGCGCTGGGTCTCGCGACTGGCAGGTCTGACGTTTATCGGCGTCAGTGGCCTGTACTTTCACCTTTGTCGCCGTCTGGGGCTGTCGATCGAGTGGGGATTTCTGACGGGTTACCTTCCCGCCTTCCCTGTCGCCGCCGGCGCTGCCTGGATCTCATTCCGAATCACCCGGCTGCGCTGGCTGATTGATCCGCTCTCTGCCGTCGTATCGTTCACGACATGCTTCGGCGCAGGCATGCTGTTCATCAAGTGGTGGCTGCGTACCGGAAGTTGAAATCGAACCAGATCATCCGGATGGTACGAGCGAGAACCCTGCTAAGGCTTGACGTGATTCCAGAGATGCGAGCAGTTCGAGAAACGCTTTGACTGCCGGGCGATTCGACCGAGATCTGGGGATCACGAAGTCGTAGCATTCCTGCTGATAGGAAACGAAGCCCAGGCCGTTGGCTCGGGCGACCGATTCGATCGTCAGTCCCCAATCAGCCCGGTGTTGAACAATGGCAGCGGCGACGGCGTTGTGATTCGTCGGTTGCACGGAATAACCGGTTGGCTTGTTTCCGGCGAGGAGACGATCAATCAGGATCCGGGTTCCACTTCCTTGGTTGCGGTTGACCATGACGCAGCTTGAGTCCGCAATCGCCATGGTCACGATTTCATCGAGAGATCGTCCTTCAAAACGAGTGTCCCCTTGCCGATAAACAATTCCTTGCAGGCGGCCGTAACCTGGGACTAGTGTGACTTCATCTGACAGAAACGGACGGTTATATAGACCACTGGCCGGGTCGAGCAGATGAACTCCTGCCAGGTCGCATTCACCTCGCTTTGCTGCGAGCAATCCTGCGGAACTGCCGACATTGAGAAGTTTGCTGACAATCCCGCGACGCTGAAGTTGTGACAGCAGGTAGTCCAGTCCTACGCAATGACTGCCAATCACGATCAGATCGGCGACTTCCAACTGGCGGCCAATCAACCGGACGTCGACCTGTTGGCCTGCGTCAACAATCTCAGTATGACGTGGGATCGTGACGAACCCATCGGCTCGACTGAACGTCGTGACCGAGCCTGACCCCTTTCCCATCGGGAACGCCAATAGCCCATTGTCGGTCTTGACGAGGCCTACGAGCAGGTATTCGGTGCGACCGATCTCGGAGTTTGCTCGTACGGCCAGCGTGGCGGGGATGGTTTCGTGCGATTCCAGCGATCGGCCTGCCAGCAGTCGAATGACCGGCGCAACAAACTCATGAAACGTGAAGATCGCTGATGTGGGGAATCCCGGCAGAATTACCACCGGCTTTCCGGCGGTCGCCGCCATGCAGATCGGCTTTCCCGGCTTCAATGCGACACCGTGGACGACAATTCCCGGGTCTTTCAGTTCAGCGACCACCCGATAACACAGATCTCCCTTACCTTTACTTGTCCCGCCGGACATCAGGACGACATCGGATTCCGCCAGGGCGGAGTGCAGTATCGCTCGCAGTGCTGCGACATCATCGCGAACAATGCCCCAAAAACGTGGCAGTCCCCCGAGTTCACGGACGGCATCGGCCAAGACTTGGGAATTGGAGTCATAGACTGCGGCCGGTCGCATCGGCTGACCGGGGGCGATGATTTCGTTCCCGGTAGAAATAATCGCGACACGTGGTTGTCGCCAGACTTCGACTTCCGCCTCACCAATTGCGGCCAGGACACCCGTTTCACGACTGGTCAGTACAGTGCCTGCTCGCAGCACAGATTCACCGGTGGCAATGTCAGTCCCGGCGTAGGCGACACCGGAACCTGGGGTGACCGCACGACGAACATGGACGATCCCATCACGAACATCCGCGTGTTCGATCATCAGGATGGCATCAGCGCCGCGAGGCACCATGCCACCTGTGCTGATAGTGACTGCTTCGCCCGATTCGATCGAAACCGTTGGTTCCTTGCCCGCATCAAGTGTTTCGGAAAGCAGGCGGATCGTCTTGGGAGCCAGTTCGCTGGAGCCGAATGTATCGCTGGCCCGGACGGCAAATCCATCGAAGTTGGAGCGATCAAACGACGGTACATCAACTCGGGCGACGACATCCTCGGCCAGAATCCGTCCCAGTCCCAGTCCCAGTGACAGTGGAATGCATTCTGAGCCAACAGGAATCAGTGAGATCGCCG
>CAIWEX010000093.1 GCA_903911795.1 uncultured Schlesneria sp. | reverse complement strand
CCCGTGGTCGTGGGTTCGAGTCCCACCAGCCCTATTGCGGTTCTTCCGCTTCGCCTGCTAACGCAGGCAATCCGGGGCTGTAGCTCAGATGGATAGAGCACGTATCTGTTTCATCAATCGTTGTCGTTGTGCTGGGTTTTGTTTCACTTAAATCTGATTGACGACTTTTCGATCACGCTGACTTCATTTTCTGGAATGTGCAAATCATGCCTCCGCAAATCATCGCGACCGACGAAGCGACCGGAATTCTGCCGACCAACGGACACACAAAGCCAGTCACCGTCATCGGGACTCAGGCGATTCGTGACACTTTTGATGAAGGCTGCCTGCAGCAGGCGATCAATTCGCGACTGGCACCTGGAGTCACCGATCTCATCCTGAACCCCGATGGACACTGTGGATATGGTGCTCCCGTCGGTTGCGTGATGGTTTCGCCGACGCACATTTACCCCGGCCCGGTCGGGGTCGACATCAAGTGTTCGATGAGTCTGCTTCAACTGGATCTGCCAGCCGATGCGATCATCGATAAGCCAATTCGCCGCGCTCTGATCAATGCCATCTGCGAACGAACACCAACGGGTGCTGGTCGCGGTCAGCGGCATGCAAAGAAGGCACGTAAAGTGGATGCTGACGTTGGGCGTCGAGTGCTGATCGAAGGGGCTTCGGCCGAAGTCTGCCAGGCGATCGGTATTCCTCCCGAATGGGCTGCATACTGCGAAGATGCGACGCACGTGGGTCATGACGACACGCATGATGCTCTCGGTGAACGGTTGCAGCGACACTTGGATCAGGGGTTCTTCCGGAACTTCGCGGACAAGATCAGCCAACTTGGTTCGTATGGAGGAGGAAATCATTTCGGTGAGTGCGAAGTAGTGCAGATCGCGGACAACGACCGGGCACGTCAGGCCGCCGATGTCTTCGGGATGAAGAATGGGTGCGTGGCGTTCCTGTCACACTGCGGATCGCGCGGGATTGGTCATCTTCTGGCTTCGGGACAGTTCAAAGCGTTGCAGAACAAGTTTGCCCAATGGGATATTCCTCTTCCGGGTCAGGACCGGGAACTGGTTTATGCGCCGCTGGGAACGGACGAAGCGGATGCCTACCTGGACGACATGGCCCTGGGAGCAAACTTTGCGACGATCAATCACCTGCTCATCAATGCCCTGGTTCTGGAAGCCTTTCAGGAAGTGATTCCGGGGGTGACCGGACAACTGGTGTACTTCATCAGCCACAACATCGCGCGGAAAGAGATTGTCGACAATCGCCAAGCGTGGGTTCATCGCAAGGGTTCGACACGCGCCTTCCCGGCGGGGCATCACGCGCTGAAAGGAACGATTTATGAGAACACAGGACATCCCATCCTGCTGCCGGGGAACCCGCAGGCGGGGTCGAGTGTTATGGTGGCGGATCCGGGAGCAGCGATCAGTTGCTACAGTGTGAACCACGGAGCGGGTCGAGCCCTGGGCCGGAAGAAGGCGATCCGGGAACTGGATCAAGGTTCGATCGATCAGTCTTTCGAAGCGGCCGACATCATGACGAACTGTCGTACATATCCTAAGGACGAGGCCTCGGCTGCGTACAAGGATTTCGACGAAGTTCTGAAGAGTGTGACGACGGCTGGTCTGGCAACGGAAGTCGCCCGACTGAAGGCCCGGTTCGTGATCAAGGATGGCGATCAGGCGGATGATTGAGAAATAAATCGTCAATCCGCATTCGCTTGGTGCCGAGGCGAGTGCCGTAACGACGGCACTCGTGAGCGCCGGGTCGGGTAAACCAATGATTTCTGTACGACCATCAGCCGGAACTCGCTAGCGTCCGGTTTCCGGGTATGCACGTACCCTGGCATCATTCGGAACCGGACGCTAGCTAGCGCGTTCCGGCTGATGGGTTTTGTTGAGTCCTCGTCTGGTTGCTAGTCGACCCAAGAGGCTTGATGCCACCCGCGGTCGATAGACGTGATTCTTGATGGCTGTTGTGCCACTGTACGACCGTCTTCGGTCGTGCAGTGCCATCCGCGCCTGACGACACTGACCAGAGCACTCCGCACTGCATGGCTCAATGCAGCGGTACGGTGGCACATCCAATGCTGTGAACGCGGGCGCAGTCAGTGACGCGATACGCTCCTCCTGGTGCTGAGGCCTGAACCGTAACGATCTCACTCGTGAGCGCCGGGTCGGATGAACCCGTGATAAATGTACGACCATCAGCCGGAACGCGCAAGCGTACGGTTTCTTGGTATGTACGTAACCCGATGTCTTTCGGAACCGGACGCTAGCGCGTTCCGGCTGATGGGTTTCGTTGAGTCCTAGTCTGGTTGCTATTCGACTCAAGAGACTTGATGCCACCCGGTCGTCAGATGTGATTCTTTACGGCTGTTGTGCCACTGTACGACCGTCTTGGGCCGTGCAGTGCAATCCGCGCCGGAAGACACCGTGAACGTGGGCGCGGTGAGAGGCGAGGCCTGTGCCGTAACGATCTCGTTCGTAAACGCTGGGTCGGATGAACCCGTGATAAATGTACGACCATCAGCCGGAACGCGCAAGCGT
>CAIWEX010000092.1 GCA_903911795.1 uncultured Schlesneria sp. | reverse complement strand
GAGGCACACTCTTTCCCTACACGACGCTCTCCGATCTGGAGCAGAATGGAGGGCAGGGACCAGCCCTCAAACTGGTGTCGCTCTACGTCGATCAGTTCCCGGACGGTGATCTGGCACGGTCGATGTGCAAGAAGCATGGCGTGCCTATTTTTGATTCCATCGAAAAGGCGGTGACGGTTGGTGGTAATCGGATTCCGGTCGACGGGGTCATCAGCATCGGCGAGCACGGAGACTACCCCTACAACGAACTGGAACAGCATCTCTATCCCCGACGACGTTTTTTTGAGGAGATCACCGCAACATTTGAGAAATACGGCCGCGTTGTACCCGTGTTTAACGATAAGCATCTTGGTCCCGCTTGGGCCGATGCCAAGTGGATGTATGACCGCGCGAAAGCTCTGAAAGTCCCTTTCATGGCGGGGTCTTCGATGCCGGTCGGATATCGATTGGAGCCGTTTGAATTACCGTTAAATTCAAAGATCGAAGCGGCGGTTGGGATCGGTTACGATGGCTTGGACATTTACGGGATTCATGCCCTGGAGTTCTATCAGTCGTACGTTGAGCGGCGCGTGGGAACTGAACGAGGGGTGACATCTGTCCGGTTTCTGCAAGGGCCAGCAATGTGGAAAGCGGTCGACGACGGAATCGTATCTCAGGCGGCACTCAATGCGGCCTTTGCGATTGTCCCTAAGACTGGCGAACCAGATCTCCGCAAGGACGAAAAGGCCGGGTTATTTCTGTTCGAATACGCCGACGGATTCCAGGGTGCACTCTTCATGTTGAAATGTGTCCAGGGAACTTCGATTGGTATCAAACTGAAGGACCAATCCACGCCTCTCGCGACGGCATTCCACGAACGGTCGGAACCCAGGTATCCTCACTTCGCGTATTTGCTGAAGGCGATCGAGCAGATGATTCATTCTGGGAAACCGACGTATCCTGTCGAACGAACGCTGCTCACGAGCGGCATCCTGGATCGAGCACTGACGTCGCGATCTCGCCGAGGAGAACAGCTGAAGACACCGGAACTGGCCATTGCGTACCAATCCGCCGCGTATCCACATGCGCCTCGACCACAACTGTGACGAGCAACGCCATCAACGAACGTCCACCAATTCGCATCAAAACTCCTTGAGAGTTCCCTTTCGATTAGCGTTCATCAGTGTTCATCAGCGGTCTCAACCAGCTTCTACGGTGTGATCTCAACGTTCGGCAGCAGTTCCTTCAGTCGCTTGCGCCCCGCTTCCGTCACTTGAGTTCCCCCGAGGTTCAAGGCTCTCAACTGCGTCAGCGTTGCCAGATTCTCAACAGACTTGTCGGTAACTTTTCCGGAATTCAGTGTCAATTCCTCAAGAGTTAACATCCCTTCCAGTTGCTTGACCCCCTCGTCGTCAAATACTCCGTTGAAGAACCGCAGCATTCGCAGTTTCGGCAATTGTTTGACCAAGGCCAAGGTCTGGTTGGATGCCGGGCGATCATAAATGTCCAGTTCGTAAAGTTCCTTGAGCTCTCCGACAAACGGCAGTCCTGATTCCGTGGTTTCTTTTCCATGGATATGTAACTGCCGCAAATTCTTGAGTGCGGCCAGTTGCTTCAGTCCCGCATTCGTCACGTTGGTGTGGACGATTTCCAACCGCTGCAGACTCGTCAGCTGGCTGATCGCTTCCAATCCGACATCGCTGGCCGGTGCGGAATGCAAATTGATCGATTGCAGTTGGGTCATTCCTTTCAGGTGCTGGAACCCGGAACCGGTGATTTTCGATGCGCAAATCGTCATGCGGCGCATGTTTGTCAGCTTCGCCAGATGTTCAAATCCATCGTCACTGACGGCCGTCAGGCAGACGTTGAGGAACTGCAGGCTGGTGAGGTCCTTCAAGTGGACCAGTCCCGCACTTGTCACTGCGGTGCCGCTCAACTCAAGTCGTCGCAATGCGTCCTGTCCTGCCAGCAACTTGACGGTTTCGTCGTTAACTCGTTGCGTCAGTGGCTTTGCCTCAGGCTCTTTGTGACCATCCGTACGCTCGTTCAAATACAACTCGGTAATTCGTCCAAACATCGCCAGTGCGTCGTCACCGATAATCGAACGCAGCCAGTCGGGCGCACCGACTTCCAACGTCGCTTTGCCATTCAGTCGTTTGACTTCATTCAACAGAGGGCGATCTCGTTCGAATCGGGCAGCGGCCTGTTCCAATGCTGGCACAATCTTTTCGACATCTGCTTTCAATGCCGGGTCTGTCAGTGTCTCGATCAATCCTTTGATCTGCTGACGCGCAGCGTCGTCCAGCCGTCCGTCGACAAGTTTTGCAGTCTGGGCTGCCATGACGATTTTCCGCAGCGATGCGGCTTCGGGGTGCGATCGACGGACGACGACATTCAATTTGCGCGTGGCAGGAATCGGCTGTCCCGGATGGCCGGCGAATCCTTTAACGCCAACCTTGGCATGAAAGACCCCCGGCGGCTCACCCGTGGTGCAGTAGATTTCGTCGTGATTGGGGCCGCCGAACGCGATGTTACTCACGACCTTGGCAGGGACGGGCAGATAGGCCAGGACTTCCGCCTTGGGACTTAGTACTGTGATGCGACCATGCACAGTCTCTGGCCGATGAAAATCGGCAACCCACAGATTTCCATCAGTATCGAAGGCACAGCCATCGCCACCGGAACCACCCAGGTCATAAAACAGCTCTTGCTTTCCCAGCAGCTCATTGTCACCCACCAGTGCATAACGCAGGATTTTCTTGGACTGTGATTCGATCACGTAAAGAAACTTGCTGGCAGGATCGACGTCAAGACCGTTGGGGAATGCCAGGCCCGTCGCCACGCGATCAACTCGGCCATCGGTTCGAACACGAAACACACTGCCGACAGGTGTCTGAGGTGTCGAGCCTTCAGGATCGGTCCAGTAAACATTTCCGCGAGCATCAATTGTCAGATCGTTCAAGCTGCGGAGCGGTCGCGACTCGTATTGGTCCGCAATGACATTCACAACGCCGTCTGGAGACAGATCCAGCAACGCCTTGTACTTGTTATCGCAGATCAGCAAGTGGCCGTCGCGGCGCAACACGGTTCCAGCAGGCCCGAGTTCCATGTGCGTATGGACGGTTTTGTCAGCAGCAACGCGTAACAGCGGACCTGAGCAGAAGAAGACTTCGCCGTTGCGCCATGTGGGACCTTCGGAATATCCGGGGGCCGGGGCATAGTGATCAAATTTGACAGCGGCCAACCGCTTGGCCAACTCTCCTTTTGGCTCATCGGCGTTCAACGAGACTGGCAACGTGACGTTCAGGGCCAGCATCATGATTGAACTGACGGTCAGGCATCGAGGGATGGTCCAATGGCGATGAATCACTGGTTATTCTCCGAGAGTTCGAACATAAGCGCGGAATTGGCGGACTATGGTTTCAGATGTTGATCAACGAATCGGTATGCAGTCTGGCGGGCGTCCGATGGAAACGCATGTGGAGTTGCTGGATAGTATGCTGCCAGGTGCTTCTCTGCACCATACAAGCGATAAACAGTCAAGGCGGATTCCATGACCTCACGGACACCCTCCACGTTGAAATCGTCATCACGCTCGGCGGCACAGGCGAGAAACGGACGAGGAGTCAGCGAGCCGACGATCTCTTCAAAATCAAATGGCACTCGCTTCACATCGTTACCAAATTGAGTGGCGATACGCGGCATGTATGTCGAGCCTGTCCAGCTCGGCAGATCATCTTTCCGGAACGTTGTGAATCCGCAACTGGACACGATGACTTTCAAGCGAGGCTCGAACACCGCAGTGAACATCGCATTGTGCCCGCCGAGCGAATGGCCGATCACGCCGATTCGTTCGGGATCGACTTCCGGTAGAGTCTCAAGCAGATCGATCGCTCGAATGTTATCCCAGATCGCCTTCATCGTCCCGCTTGCATAGCGCGAGTTGGCTTTGAAGTCGTAGCGATGTTCGCCGAATGTGGGATAGTCGGGAACAATGACGACATACCCGCGATCAACCAGTTCCAGAGCATACTTCAGATTGGTATCACCACGAATACCGAGTGGCTCATCTTTGCCGACGGCCGTTGTCTGGTGCAGGCATAACATGGCGGGACGCTTCCCGGAATGTTTGGGAGACGGAGACATCAGGTACGCGGGGACGCGGTCATCGGCGTCAGACTGAAATGTGATCTTCTTTCGAACCTGATCGCCGACAGCGGTTTCCTCGATGACCTTGCAATCCAGATTAACTCTCGGCTTCGGTGCTGGAAGTCTCCCCATGACCCGTTCTAGATTTGTCACAATGTGCTCTCGTCGGTGTTCCCAGTCGGCGGGTACCTTGATCGAGTGCGACTTTCGCTGGGGATCCAGAAAATATGTCAGATTCGCATGATCTGAATACTCAATCGGTTGGGTAGGCTGGTCGCGATCTGCTGCCTGAGCGAATTGCGGAACAGTCACGATCTCCAGCATCAGCAGAAGGCCGATGCTGAGTGACAGAGTCCAGATGGCATCGCGGAATCTCATGATTGTTTCCTTGCTGACGCAGGACCTTTGTCGTCTGCTGACACGTCATTGCAGGACGTTGCAGTGGTCTACCCTAATCCATAGAATCAGCCTTGAACAGCGCGGAAGGAATGAGATTTTATGAGTCGACCAGTCGTTTCAATAGACCATCGCATTCCCATGATCCCGGCGCGGATGTTCACCGGACGCTATGCTG
>CAIWEX010000091.1 GCA_903911795.1 uncultured Schlesneria sp. | reverse complement strand
GTCAATGACAGTCTTCGCGGAAAGATGATCCGATGCGCGTTGAATCCAGGCTTCCTGACGCAAGTCCTAACAAATCAACAGCTTTGATACGCGCTGGCCTTGCATGAATTCCTTGGTGCAAGTCTGCAAGAATTCAGACGGTGCCTCCGTGGCGGGAAAAAATTCAGGGGACGCTAAAATAATTCCGGTTGCCAGTCACGGTACGATCAATGGCGTAGCGGCGGGGTAGGTCAGTAATTCACGACCCGGGAATGGACGATTCGGACACTGTACTCATTTGAACTCTCTCTGGAAACGAGCTCACAAAACTGTGTATTTTTTGCCAGATGTGGTACTATTTCGCCCTCCCGCGCCTCCGTTAATCGCAGAAACTTTTCCTCAAATAACAATAAGACTCGCGCCCGGCTGCTACTGACTGCTGGAAACGAACCGATCGCTCACTTCCACCCAGTGCACCAGTGATCGGTTCACTCTCATATACCATCTACGAACGGAACCCGATCCACCAAATCAACTGGGTCCGGGAATCGGTGAGGGATCAGATCAATGGCGAAAGGCCATGCAAGACCGGCTTCTGCTCCACATTCCAAGATGTTCTGATGATCGAGGTCCTCGAACAGCGACGGAAGATTGTGGCAGTCCCCCTTTTTAGGTTTTAATTCGATTTCCATCAGCCCATTTTCCACGCAGTATAGGATGACGAGTTTCAGGTAACGTCGGAGTAGCCGCAATGGCGGAAATTGTTTCTTTTTTGCCATCCATTCCATCAGATCAAGCGCTTTCTTTGAGCTGTTGCAAGAGCGGCACGCCACGACCAGATTGTCTGCGGAATGTTTTCCACCTTTGAATTGCGGGATCAAGTGGTCAAGCGTGAGATGCGCCGGGCTGCCGCAGTAGCAGCAGCCATCCGAAGCATCCAATTTCTCCTTTTCGTCGATGAGAAAAGATCCGATTTGTTGCGTTCCTCGCAACAAGCCATAATAGAGCTTGTTGCGAACGATATAGTCAATCTGTTGGTATGTTGGTTCGTCGTGCCGGCCCCCTGTGAAAGCCATAGCAAGATTGGCATACGACCAATACAACGATTCGTGCACGGTCCTTGGAATAACAGTTGCCATGATTGCCTCAGCCCTGGAAACGTGACTGAATACGCCGTGCCGTTGCGGTTCTGCAGCTTGTTCGGCCCTTGCCCTTCTGACTTAATCAACCAACTGATCATAGTCCGCGTGTGAGCCGATCCAAAACCACGTGATCGTATTCCCTTCCAATCGCCCCAACGCACGCCATCCCAGACCGACTCGCACCGAGTACAATCCCTCGTGCCCATGAATGGGCTTAAATCGCAAACCAGGATGCGAGGAGTTCGCACGCCAAGTCAGGTAGGTTCTCCTCGCCTGTTCTTGAACCTCACGGGGTAGTCGAGAGAAACAATCCATGTAATCCGCTGTGACGATGGAATTCACTGCGCATCAAACCCCGCAGTTTTGCAATCGCCATTCCGCACTTGTTCCACAGCTCGCGCAGCAAGTGCAGCCAGCTTGCCGGAAGAGCGAGCGAACGAATCTTCCCATTTCCGGTCATCCTCGATCTCTTGCAACATCAGGGCGGCGACGGCATCT
>CAIWEX010000090.1 GCA_903911795.1 uncultured Schlesneria sp. | reverse complement strand
CCTGCGCCTTGGCGTCTCTGCGTTAAATTCTTGTCCAGATCGAAAGGGGCCAGGCAATCCACCAATTTGAAATTGGAAACTCATTCTCGTACAGTCTCTGCAGTTTCTGGATTTCCGGCGAATCCTCGATCGAGTTCAGGTCAAGAGGGCTGTAGATGTTGAAGGCGGCGACCTCTTCCACTTTCACACGCTGGCTCAGCGGGGTGCTCTTTCTTTCCGGGGCGCTGTCTCTGGCATTGTTTGAGTATTTCTTCCCGAATTCGATGCTCAGATTCTCGATTCCCGGCCGGGTCGCCTATCGAGCGTTGATGGCATTGCTGGGTGTCATTGGACTGACTCAGATCGCTTCTGCGATTTCGGCGACTCGTGGAGTCGTCGCTGCACCGGGGATTGGCAAACATCGGATGGTTGTCCCTGTCGAAGGGATCGTCTACCTGATCATCATGTTTGCTCTGTTCACAGGCGCAATGCTCACGAAATCAAACATGCTGTTGCTGGTATTTGCGCTGATGGCCGGGCCGTTCGTGATCAACGGCTGGATGACGTATGGCATGCTTCGCTCGGCTCAGGTTGCTCGCACGTCGCCGCGGCGAGCGATGGTGGGTGAGCTTTTCAGTGTCGAGTTGGAACTGGCTAATACTCGTCGCGTCCTGTCGATCTGGATCATGTCGATTCGTGATACGATCATGCATGCAAATGAAGATCTGGTCGCCAATGTTTTGTTTGCCCGAGTCGGTCCTCTCAAATCCGAAACGGGACATTACCAGATGCGGCTGATCCGGCGCGGGCGATACCGACTCGGACCGATTCTGGCAATCTCGCGATTTCCGCTGGGGCTGGTCGAGCGCAGCCGGATCTTCAAAAGTACGGATGAACTTCTGATTTACCCTCGTATCGGCCGATTGACGTCGAACTGGAAACGCCGCTGGATGTCCGCCACCGAACTGGTGGCGCGACCGCAGCCGCATTCAGGGGTGTTTCACGACGAATTCCATCGCCTGCGTGAGTTTCGAACGGGCGACAATCCACGCGATATTCACTGGAGAACATCCGCGCGACGTGGCGAACTGATTTTGCGTGAGTATCAGCAGAATCGGGATTTCAATCTGACCATCATCCTGGATCTCTGGCTGTCAGTGACACGCCGCAATTTGGAGTCAGAACATGTTGAACAGGCCCTCAGCTTTGCCGCAACAATGGTTGTGGAACATGGCCGGACCTGTCGCGACGCGCTGCTGTCGCTGCTCGCTTCCGGAAACAAGCCATTTCGCTGGCAGGGACAGGGAACATCAGCCAGCCTGGAAGGTCTGTTTGACGGTCTGGCCTTAATCAATGCCGGGGCAGCGGCGGACACAAAAATGTTGACCGATGAAGCTCTGCAGCGATCGTCTGCGTCAACCCGGATCATCCTGATTACAACTCGTCCTGTCGATTCTTCGACCACGCAAAGTCACGAGGTTTCTAATCCCCGGATTGAATTCATCCGCATTGGAGAAGTTGACCTCAGCAAGATTCTTGTGTTTGACGAACCGGTTGCGGTGTCGAAACCTGTGGCATCAGCGGGACCAGCGTTGCACTCGGAAACGATTGCAATTCCGAAGACTTAAACCGAGTTCCCCAGCAATTCATCGACGGCCCTGCCAATATCCGGCGATCGCATCAGCGTCTCGCCCACCAGCATCGCATGTGCTCCCCCTGCTTTCAGTCGATCCACATCTGCGCGAGTCTTAATCCCGCTTTCACTGACCAGCAGCGTTGCAGGACTGAGTCGTGGTGCTAGACGAATGGAATGATCGAGATCGGTCACGAAAGTTCGCAGATCGCGGTTGTTAACGCCGACCAGAGCAGGATCGAGTTTCAGAACGCGGTCCAGATTCTCGGGATCGTAAATCTCAATCAGCGATTCCATTCCCAGTTCGCTGGCATAGAAATAAAGATCACGCAGGTGACAATCGTCCAGGCATTCCGCGATCAGCAGGATACAGTCGGCTCCTGCGGCACGGGCTTCGATCACCTGATAGCGATCGATGATAAAATCCTTTCGCAGGACGGGGATCTGCACGGATTGCCTGACCGCTTTCAGAAAATCGAGATGCCCCAGAAAGAACTTTTCGTCGGTCAGAACACTCAGGCAGGCGGCGCCGTGCCGCTCGTACGCCTGGGCAATCGCGACTGGATCAAAGTCTTCTCGAATGATTCCAGCCGACGGCGATCCCTTTTTCACTTCCGCGATCAGGGCGACGTCTGTCTTGGCTCGCAGGGCCGCCACAAAATCCCGCACGGGTGGGGCGGACGCCAGTTGATCCTGCAACCCTTCCACAGGACGCAGTCGTTTCGCTTCCGCAACTTCGACACGCTTGTGGTCGATAATCCGGTTCAGCACGTTATCAGCAGGTCGAGACGAATCGGACATCCGCGATCACAGGTTCCAAAGCAAGTAGTCGAGCAACAACGTCGTTCTGGAAAGCCCAGAACGGATTCAGACCTATGATCGTATCGCCGGGAAGCCCGACCGCAAACTCTCAGGCAGATCGTGCTTTCACAGGTACCGTCCGGCATTGGGACTTGAAGCTCCATTTTCTCCGATTTGTCCGCGTCTTCCGTGCATTCCGCGTCCAAGTCCTTCCTGAGAAGAATATTGGACACGGACGGCAGGGAGGACACAGAACTGCCCCCACAAGGAGGAAAGACGATGGACATTGACCGGTAACATATCTCACAATGTCGTTCGTTCGGGAGTTCAGTTACCGAAGGATTCTGATATGTCGACGAAAGTTGTTTCCCAACGCTCCAAGAACAGTGAAGCGGCTATCTTTTCTCGCGTTTGGGCGGACGAGGGGCAACGGTTGCCTGTCGCATTGGCGCGTCATGTCTTAAAGCTGCAGTTTTCAGCAGAGGACCAAGCTCGGATGCATGAGTTGGCAGCGAAGAATCAAAAAGGCGGACTTTCACCGGAAGAACTCGAAGAGCTTGACAACTTCGTGCGAGTGGGTGACCTTCTGGCGATCTTGCAATCGAAGGCTCGTCGTAGTCTCCCCAAAGCGGGAGCGGCTCGTCATGGATGAAGCATTGGTTGCGGCAGTCCGTCAGCGAGCCGCCGGCCAATGTGAGTATTGTCAACTTTCTGATCGCGTGCATCCGGGGCCGTTTGAAATCGAGCATGTGATCTCAACACAGCACGGAGGAGCTACCGTGTTGTCGAACTTGGCTTATTCGTGCCTGCACTGTAACCGTCACAAAGGCCCGAATTTGGCGGGACTTGCGCGTATCAGAAATACAAGCAAACTCGTTCCGCTGTTTCATCCACGGCGACACAAATGGAGCCGTCACTTTCGCTGGAGCGGCCCACTTTTGATCGGTAAAACTCCAATCGGTCGAGTGACGATATACGTCCTGGCGATGAATGCGTCTCTGCGTGTCGCATTGCGAGAAGAACTCATCGCCGAAGGGCTGTTCCCATCGAAGACGGGATAAACTCGTTACATCTGATCGCTGAAACGACCCATTTCGCCGTTGCCGATAGTTACTGATGCTTGTTTCAAACGTACCCGGTTTCCACGGCAGAATTCCGTCGTATAATCGCTCGGATACCGGATGTCCTCACACCTGCGATTTCAAAGCGCGACACCTTGCCACCTTTTGATCAGTTTTCCGAGGAATTCCCCAGATACGTCGCTTCTGGACTCGTGATATTTTTGGTTTTCCAGAGTCTGCGCACTTGGGGACGCGTCCTGCTCGATTACAGCATGGGGAAAGTCTGGTTGGAAAAATCAGAAAGTCCGCGAGCCACCTGGAATCGATTTCCAGAATGGACGGCGTTGCTCCTGGTGCTGTTGATGGTCGCCTCGCAACTGATTCCGTCGAAAGGAATGACCGAACGGCCGCCGATGTCCCCGATTGGGCTGGCTATGTATCTCCTTTTCAGTGGGGGACTTATCGCACTTCTATGGGGGATTCTCGCCACCAGCGGTCGATCCATCCTTGAGTACGGTGTCATGTTCCAGGAATTTGCGAGCCAGGTTCGTGACGGCGTGGACGGCTTCTATCTGGCCCTGCTTCCGACCGGAATCTTGATGATTGCGACCTCCACAATTCGTAATACGGACAATCAAAACCCATTGCTGACGTTACTTTCCGACGCCGATCACATTGGTACCGTTCTGGGAATATTTGCGTCTGCGGTGATTTTCGCTCCCCTTTACGAAGAACTGGCGTTCCGGGTCATTCTTCAAGGCTGGCTGTCCACAGTCATGTACCCGACCTCCGCAATCTTGATCGTCGCCATCATTTTTGCTGGTGTTCATGGATTTACAGACGGGATTGCGCTCCTGCCGCTCGCGGGATTGCTCGGATATGTCTTTTACCGACGGCACAGTTATGTGTCTGTACTCGTGATTCACGGGTTGTTCAACGGTACTATGCTGGTTCTCGCGATTCTGAGCGGGAAGTGATCGCAAGTCGACTTCTGATTTTGGATCACAACCCGCGAAGGTTTACCTGCTGTTATTCGAAGAGATTTTCATGACGTTTCCTCCTGTTGACGAACAACTCGCGATCATCCGCCGTGGCATTGAAAAAATTGTCCCCGAAGAAGAACTGGCAGTACGACTGACAAAAAGTCGAGAAACCGGGCAACCACTTCGCGTCAAATACGGCATCGATCCGACGGGAATCGACGTTCACCTGGGTCATACCGTTCCGCTTCGAAAGTTGCGTCAGTTCCAGGAACTGGGGCATCAGGCGGTCATCATCATCGGAAACTACACGGCGCTCGTGGGTGATCCGAGTGGCCGGGATCAGGCACGTAGCAAGAAACTGACGGCCGAGGAAGTCGAAGCGAATGCGCAGGACTATCTGGCTCAAGTCGGTAAGGTCGTCGATATGTCACGTGCGGAAGTTCACCGCAACGGCGACTGGTTCGGCAAGATGAGTTTCGCGGACGTGATTCACCTCTGCGGCAAAGTCACTGTGGCTCAGATGCTGACCCGAGATGACTTCGCCAAGCGTTATAGCGCTGGATCTCCAATCTTCATGCACGAATGCCTGTACCCGATCATGCAGGCTTGGGATTCTGTCGTGATCAAGTCGGATATCGAACTGGGGGGGACCGAGCAGCTTTACAGTTTCATGCTGGCTCGTGATCTGCAGCGTGATCAGGGACTGTCACAACAGATCGGCGTGATGTCCCCGATCCTCGTCGGCCTGGACGGCGAACGTCGCATGGGAAAGAGCCTGGGGAATTACATCGGTATCGCAGAATCGCCGTACGAGATGATGAAGAAATTCATGCAGGTCCCGGACTCTGTCATGAAGATGTACTTCGAACTGCTGACGGCGGTTTCGCTGACTGAAGTGGAATCCATTCTGGCTGGGCACCCCAAGCAGGCGAAGACTCGACTGGCGAAAGAGGTGATTGCTGGCTTCCATTCTGCTGAAGCGGCAGACGAAGCAGCAGAGCGATGGCAGCGTGAAGTGAGCGGTGGCGAACTTCCTGCTGATATTCCTACGGTGACACTCAGTTTGTCGGCACTGGCCACACAGCTTCCGCAGTGTGCCGCAGATCTGGCTGAGCGAAGGCTGTCGGCTCCTCAATTGTTGAAAGCGATGGGGCTATCACCGTCGACCAGCGAGGCATCACGTCTGATTGGACAAGGAGGTGTATCAGTTTATCGCGATAACCAGCCAACACCGGTGACCGATCCCAAACTGCCAGTGTCGCTGGAAGAGAACATGCTCGTCAAAGCGGGCAAGAAGAAGATCGCTCGCCTGAGTCTTCAGCCCTAGTTCGTACGAAATTGGTAAACGATTTTTTCCCGATGACTTTCACCAGGATCACGCCATGCAACGCCGAACATTCCTGCAATCTACGTTGGCAACCGGAGGAATCGCAGCCATGCCCATTCTGACATCGGCAGAAGATCGGCCCCTCAAGTTGCCTCGACACTTCTTTGAATTGCGGACTTACGCACTTAAGGAAGGGAAGCAAGAGATTCTGGATACATACTTTCAGACCGCGTTGATTCCAGCTCTCAATCGATTCGGGATCAAGCAGATCGGCGTCTTCTACGAAACCCCTGCCCCCGCGACCCCCTTGGCACTGTTGATCGTCCCCTACCAGACTCTCGATCAGATGGGCGCTGCCGCTATGGCTCTGGAAGCGGATGCCGAGTACCAGAAAGCGGCCGCACCGTACCTGACGATTCAGGCCACAGATCCCGTTTATGATCGGATTGAAAGCTCATTGCTGCATGCCTTCGAAACAATGCCTCAACTGGAAGCCCCGCCCAAGCGAGGCCGACTGTTCAATCTGCGGATTTACGAAAGCCATAACGAAGCCGCCAGCAAGAAGAAGATCGAGATGTTCAACCGCGGCGAAATCGAAATCTTCCGGCGCGTGGGACTCAGCCCAGTCCTGTTCGGTGAAGCAATCGTTGGAACACGAATCCCCAACCTGACTTATCTGCTGTCATTCGAAGACGACAAGACTCGCGGAGAAGCCTGGAATCGATTCCGTGCCGACCCGGAATGGCTGAAACTGAAAGCAATCCCCGAATACGAAGACAAACGGATCGTCTCCAAGATCACGAATAAGCTGATGACCCCGGCGCCGTATTCACAGATTTGATCCGATCTCGGAAATCTCTCGTTCTCCATAATGGTTGACGTCCTTGGGTTCCTCGCAAGAATGTGAGATAACCAATCGACAGGAGAAACTACGATGAGAACGATGTTGATGAAATCGATGTTTGTGACAGGTCTGCTGTGCGCGACCGCATTGCTTCCAGCGATCAGCCGGGCTGACGTTGTGGACGACGCGGCGTTTTTCAGTGCTGACGCCGTGACCGCAGCGAATGATGCGCTTCGAGCCGTGGAAAAGAAGACGGGGCATAAGGTGCGGATTGAAACGCATGCCACTGTCGCGGCAGACAAGGTTGAAGCCGTCTCCAAAATGGCGGGACCTGATCGGGAGAAATTCTTCTCGAACTGGCTGCATGATCGTGCAGAAGCGACGAAGTCGCGCGGCTTGTTTGTCCTGATCTGTAAAGAACCGTCTCACCTGAGACTTTGGGCGGGGACTCCACTGCAGAATGCCGGGTTTGATGCGGCGAAAGCCAAGCAGATTCGCGAACCGCTGCTTGCAGGCTTTAAAGCTAAGGAATACGACAAAGCGCTGAAAGAGTCTGTCACGCACATCACGACCGTTCTGGAAGGTCTGACGGCTGCAAAGACGTCTTCAACCGTACCGCTGCATCAGCCTTCGAATCAGCAATCGCGTCCGCAACCTCACCAACAGCAACCGCGTGCAGCCAATGGTGTCGGGTACGGTGGATTGCTCACGGTGCTTGCCATCGTCATTGGAGGTGTATTCGTATTTTCAATGATCGCACGCATGTTCGGCGGCGGTGGCGGATATGCACAGAACCCTGCAGGCTATGGCCCAGGCCCGGGTTATGGCGGGGGTGGGGGATTTATGCAGAGTCTCGCGGGCGGGATCTTCGGTGCAGTCGCTGGAAACTGGCTGTATAACCAATTCTCCGGTCACCAGGCACACGGGAGTGATTCCTGGACGAATACCGATTCGGGCATGGGTGGTGGAGACAGCGGACCGTCGATTTCGGACTCTGGCTTCAGCGGAGGAACTGACTTCGGGGGTGGTGACTTTGGCGGCGGCGGGGACGCTGGTGGTGGCGATTTCGGTGGCGGCGGCGATTTCTGATGTCGTAAAGCCTCCTGAGGAACATCATGGCGGTATCAAAGCCAAATCGGCCGACGCGGAGTGTTTTTCAGAACCTCGGGAGGTTCCCGTCTTGCGGCCCAAGTGGGCCAGTAGTTCACCCAGCCAGGGCCCTGCGGCCCTGGAAATCGATGTAATAACAGGACCTGAGGCCTGAAGGGCCGAACATTCCTCTGGTCTTGAGACT
>CAIWEX010000089.1 GCA_903911795.1 uncultured Schlesneria sp. | reverse complement strand
GTGCGCCCCCGCCACCCAACCGAGAGAAAAAGATGTGGGTAACATTGACTCCCCCCTACATCATGTCCAGCTTCATAAAGGCATTGGCCCGAGGGGCATCGCGGCCCCCCGGGAGCATTGGCGTTCGTTCAGACGACAATAGCAGACTTGCTTCGTGCCAATTCTTCCATAAACCGGAGTGAGCGAGACGTTGTGTCTTCAACGTCTGGAATCAGGCCGTCCAGGATCTGGGCGTTCGCGTAGAGTTGTCGGCCACAGTCACGAATGAAGTTGTCGTTGTCAGAGTTTGCACTCAACTCGCAGAGCCGAGTAATCAACCCAGCATGAGGATTGATTTCCATGACTCGCTTCGTCTGTTCGAATTCCCTCATTGTTTGACCGAGAACCTGCTGCAACCGGCTGCTCATGTGGCTGCGTGGGTTAATCAGGCAGCATGGGCTGTCGGTCAACCGTGATGACTCCTTCACTTCCGCGACCTTGTCATCAAGCGCACCTCGGAACAACTCGATCACTCGCGTGAGGTTCTTGTGGGTTTCCCTGCTTTCGGCTTCGTCCGCAGGCGTGGTCGATTCGGGCAACTTTACGTCGGCACCGTCGATCGACATCACGTCCTTACCTTCGTACGAACGGAGTTGAATCAGGGCGTATTCATCGATCGCATCATCCAGAAACAGGACTTCCAGGTTTCGCTTGCGGAAGATTTCCAGATGCGGATGTTTTTCCATCGCATCCAGATTCGGGCCGCTCAGATAGTAAATCTGAGACTGTCCTTCGGGAGCGCGTTTGAGATAGTCATCCAGCGAGACCGACGGGGCTTTCCCTTTCAGGCCATCAGCCAGCACGGTGCTCTCGCTGGCCGAGAACGTAGAATGGAATCGCATCAACTTGGCAATTCGCTCACGGTTTTCGTAGTCCGAGCCAATCCCGGTCCGCAGGATTGATCCAAATTGTTCTGCAAACGTCTTGAATGTCTCGGGCTGCTCCTGAGAAAGGTCAGCGAGGAAATCCAGGACCTTTTTCGTCAGAACCTTCTTTAGCTTCGGCAGCAACTTGTGATCCTGCAGCGTTTCGCGAGAAACATTCAGCGGCAGGTCGGCAGAATCAACGACACCATACAGGAACCGCAAGTAGTCTGGCAGTAGGTCCTGTGAGTCATCCTGCACGAGAACGCGCTTGGCACACAAATTGACGCCGTGCTGTATCTGTCCGAATCCCATCAATTCGAAGTTGGACGGGGGGCAATACAGGATCGAATGGAATTGGATTGGGGAATCACTCGACAAATGCAGATGCCACAGCGGCTTTTCTTCAGAGTGATGCGTCAGCCATTGGTAGAAGCCGGCATACTGGTCCTCGGTCACCTGACTCTTAGGTTCAACCCAGATCGGTTTCTGTTCGTTCAAGACTTCGTCCGCGAGCTTGATTGCGTGAGGAACGAATGTCGAGTACTTCCGGATGATGAATTTCAACCGAGTCGGCTCGGTAAATTCCTCCATGTCATCCTTCAAATGCAGACGAATCTGAGCGCCGCGCGGAACTTCACCTTCGACTTCAGAGATCGTGAAACGTCCCGTTCCGTCCGATTCCCAGCGCCATCCCTTTTCCTCGCGGTAGCTGCGAGTGACGACTTCGACCTTTTCTGCCAGCATGAATGCGGAATAGAAGCCGACCCCGAACTGCCCGATCAATGACAGATCGGGCTTCGCATCGCCCCCAGTTGACTCGATGCTGCGCAGGAATTCTTTGGAACCGCTATGAGCGATTGTTCCCAGATTCTGCACAAGTTCGTCGTGCGTCAGGCCAATCCCGGTATCGCGGATGACCAGGACCTTGGCCTCTTTGTCAGGTTCCAGAGTGATCTGCAACGGCACATCATCTCTGTACTGTGATTCCGATAGCTGAATGTGACGGAGTTTATTGAGTGAATCAGATGCATTCGAAATCAATTCTCGAATCGCAATCTCGCGGTTTTGATAAAGCGAGTGCGAAAGGATATTCAGCAGCTGCTTGATCTCTGTCTGAAACGTGAATTCCTGCTTGTCGGACACGGGTGACTCCAAAGGTACGAGGGTACAGCATTTTCAAAGGAACGGCCTTTCGACGGGTTAGGGAACCCGCGTTCAGTATCCCGTCCGGGAGGTTGTGGAAACCATCGCCGACGATTCCGGGACTCAAAATGGCAGTCCGCCGACCGATGCTGAATTAAAAAGCAACAAGCGCGCCAGAATTTTTCAGCCGTTCGCGATCCAGTCGTAACACCATTCTACCAAAATACGATACGTCATTCGAGGTGGTTAATGCCGCAACGAAGGCTGCCACGTTGGCAGCAACTGGACGACGTCGTCAAATCGACGTGCGTCTGGCGTTTGGATAATGTGTTTTGCTGTTTCCCGTCACCAAGCAGTTACTGGTGGCGGAGCGATTCAAATTTCTGACAGGTTGACAACAGCTCGTTCGCATCCTGAAACGTCGTCGATGGCGACTGAAGGGAATGGCGGGAATTTCTGTCCGTGCGTGAAAATGACTGTTGTCATAACAGTAGCAGTTGTAGCGACCACGATGCCGTCGAATGCGCGGACTGTATCAGTTGTGCCAAGCGTGAGGTACTCGAAAATCAGACTGTACCGGCTAAGGCAGACGATGCCCCCTGCAACGACAAGTGGTATGGCATCGATCGTGCGAGTTCACCTGAATCGTTCGTTCATGTCAACGCAATGACTTGTAGCGGGCTTTTGCCCATCTCGATTTGACAACCACCTGGGGCTCTCCAGGAACTTGATACCTCACTTGTCAGCCTCGCGAACTGACAGGTCGTACCTCTCAACCAGAGAGGCGAACTTGGAATTCTGGCCAGAATTCGAGTTCATCTGGGAACGGTGACAACTTCGCGGAGCATCTGCGACGTTGGAACCGGGCTGGCTGAATCATTCGTGTTCAGTCGGCTGTCGACAATTCAGTTCAAGCATCAATTAAACACAAACAAGGATCTGTTCAATGCTCAAGAATTTCTTGAATGACGAAGCCGGTGTGATCATCTCCGCCGAACTCGTTCTCGTCCTGACCATCTGCGTTCTCGGAGTTATCGTTGGCCTGAGCAGCGTTGTCGTTGCTGTTAACGAAGAACTGCAAGACACCGCTCACGCGATCGGCGTTCTGAACCAGTCGTTCGGATTCACCGGATTCAGCGGCTGCAAGAAGGGTGGAAACGCCATTTCCTACAGCTTCGGTT
Source organism: uncultured Schlesneria sp. (assembly GCA_903911795.1). GTDB lineage: Bacteria > Planctomycetota > Planctomycetia > Planctomycetales > Planctomycetaceae > Schlesneria. Next base: position 7,999 of record CAIWEX010000089.1, on the reverse strand, counting down.
CCGTCAACACCGATGGCGTCGATGATTGCGATTGCGCCACATCATGCGACATGATCGCTGTTGGTGCTCCAAACAACAGCCAAGGTGGCTGATTCCGGCTTGACTGATTCAAGCAGGTAGATTCCCGCAGGCGTCGAGACTTTGGTTTCGACGCCTGTTTTCGTTTGGGCAGCGATCAGCGGTCAGCCATCCAGGCGGAAGAGGCGTTTGAGGGCGCTGATCAGGCCGTGCGGTGTTCCTTCGCGTGCTTCATCTTTGAGGACCGTCAGCGGAGGATGGAGCAGCTTGTTGACGATCCGGTCGACCGTACGTTCAATCGCTTCACGATCACGGCTGGTCAGATGTGGCAATTTGTTAAACAGACGCCCGAGTTCGTCCGTACTGATTCCATGCCAGTCCTGCATCAATCTGGCAACGACGTCTCCACTGGCACGATGATGGAATTCGGCTTTGAATCGACCGAGTTCATCCGAAACAATCTGACGAGCACTTTCAATTTCACGCACCCGAGCTCGTCGATTTTCTTCGCACGTCCGGCTCAGACTGTCGATGTCGTACAGAAAGACGTCGTCCAGTGCACCGACGCCAGGTTCGAAGTCGCGCGGGGCTCCGAGATCGAGAATGAACGCTGGTCGGCCTGCGGCGTTTACTCTGGCTCTTCGAAATCGAGGGACATCGACGATCGGCTTATCAGCGCCCGTCGTGCTGACGATGACATCCGCTTTTCCCAGCCATTGATCGAGGCTTTCCCACGGCTCCGCTCGACCGCCCCATTCTTTGGCCAGGCGCTCTGCGCGTTCGGGGCTGCGGTTCACGACGACGATTTCCGAGACCCCTTCGTCCTTCAAATACCGCAGCGTTTCTTCGGCCATTTCACCGGCGCCAACGATCAAAACGAGTTTGTCTCCGAAGCTGTCAAAAATGCTCTTGGCAAAGTCGCCGACGGCAACACTGGCGATGGAAACTCGCCCTTCCGCCAGCCGCGTTTCTGATCGGACACGTCCTGACACGCGGATCGCACTCTGGAACAAGGAGTGAATGAGTGGACCGCATGCGCCCGACTCCTCAGCTTCGCGGTACGCCTGACGAACCTGGTTTACAATCTGCGGTTCACCAAGGACCATGCTGTCCAGCGATGAAATGACCTCATACAGGTGCCAGACTGCTTCGGATCCCGCTGCAAACCGCAATTCCCCGACAAACTCGTCGAGTGGTACGCCGTGAAAATCGGATAGGAACTGGGCCAGTCGTTGCTGGGTCTGTTCCGGATCGTCTTCAAAACTCGCCAGGTAGACTTCGACGCGATTGCAAGTTGACAGAATTACGGCTTCGCAGTCGGGCATCCGCGCCCGCAATTCGCCGTAGGCTTTCTCGATCCGATCACGCGACGAAAACGCCAGTCGCTCGCGAACCGCCAGCGGTGTTGTTTGGTGCGTGCAGTATGTAACAAGCAGGTTCAAGGGTAATTCTCGTAGCGACCGGGCGAGGCAAAATTGACGGACCCGCACGACGGATGCCGGTTCACGGCAACTCCGCAGGCTGTTCAGGGACTCGAGGGCGTTCCGAGCCGTGCAATGAGGGAACTCGAATCGCGGCCGTTAACATTTGCAGTCCCACAATCATGAACAGCAGAAATCCGCATGCCCACGCGGTCAGCCAGGCGACCTGGCGTCCTGGAGGTCGTTTTCCAATGAGTAGCCAGCCGAACATGCCGCACATCAGTAACCAGGTCACTGCACCACCCAGAACAACGGGATCTGTCCAGGTAGGAACCGATTCGTGGTTTCCAAATGCAGACAGTCCGATGCCACTGGCGACACCAAAAGTGAGCAACGGGACTGAGACCAGCACTGCCCACCGATTGTAGCGTTCCAGTTTCTCCAGACTGGGAAGAGTCAGGCCACTTTGGAGCATTTGCCGATGCTTCAGCCGTCGATGTTGCCAGAGATAAAGAAGACTGAGGACAAAGCCGCAAAGAATCGCGGCTGTCCCCAGGACCAGCATCGAAGCATGGAGCATCTTCCATCCTCGATGATAATCTAAAACGTGGTTTGGAGCGGCAACGACAAAAAGTGATCCCACCACCAGAGTCAGTACGATTGGCCAGACGACGATTCCACTGGCGATCGACGAATCGAGTATCGAAACAAACAAGTGTGTCAGCACCGCCAGCCAGGCCAAAACGAGCAACCAGTCGTGAGCAGAACTGAGCAGCGGGGGTTGCTGCGTTTGGCTGGATCGCAGCATCAGGTAGAGCGTCTGAGCGAGTAAGCCGGCCGCACCGAACCCCAACGAGACCAACCGGCTCCATTCTGCTCGTGCACGCAACCGCCACGCATCGAACCCGAAGGCGACGCAATAGCTGGCGAGAAAACAGACAACGTTGACGTTGGGCATGCCTCGAATTCCGAGTCGCTGGAACATTGGAACTTCGTCACGGAGTCTAACGGATTGCGGTCCGAATTCGTAGTGCCCTGATTGCCAGTTTGACTTGCATTTCCATCCCGTCCCCCAGATACTACGGAGCCCGGTCCCGTAAGGATCGGTCGATCCGTTGGATCGGTCGTGCCGTTTGAAACGCGGCGCGAATGAGTCGTCCCTCTGCGTTTCACCGTGAAACGGATTCCGACATTCACCGGAATCACCAACCGAGGCCCTGTCCATGAGTGCTTTGAACAAGACCGAAATCAAGAAACTCCGTAAGAAGCGTCAACGCCTGAAGAAGAAACTGCGCTGCCGTTTCTGCCCGAACGGCTGTGACAAGTCGCCCCATCCGATCTTCGTTGACTACAAGGACTTGAAAACCTTGCGTTCGATGATCGATCGTGAAGGAAATATGCTGGCTCGACGCAAGACGGGCAATTGTGCCAAGTTCCAGCGAGCCGTCCGCGAGGCGATTCTGCGGGCTCGGTTCATCGGTCTGCTGCCATACGTCGCCGAAGAGTAAGAATTCTTGCTTTTTCCGACAGAAACAACGTCCTTCGCAGTCAATGCGTGGGACGTTTCTTTTTTAGCAGTAGGCAGTTGCGTCACAATTGCACAGCAAAAACAATGAAGAAGTGGAACGCGCCGTGTGGGTCAAAATTTGCGGTATTCGCGATGAACTGACAGCAGACCGCGTCGCTCAGTTGGGCCCGGATGCGATTGGTTTGAATTTTTACCCCAAGTCGCCACGCTTCGTCGCGCGTGAAAATGCGATCCGAATTGGAGCACAGACGGGGGATCGTGTCCAACGGATTGGAGTCTTCGTCAATCAGTCCGCACAGGAAATCGCGGACCTTGCGAATGCCTGTCGACTGGATGGTGTTCAAATTCATGGAGATGAATCAGCGGCACAGATTGCAGAGATTTCACACGCGATTGGTAGTTTGCCGATTTATCGGGCCTGGCGGATGGATGGCGATTCGCTGTCTGGGCTTATGGAACATCTGGCAGAATGCCAGACACTGGGTGTTGTTTTTGCCGGGTGTCTGATCGATTCTCGTGTTGCTGGGGCCTACGGGGGAACTGGCCACACTGTCCCGTGGGAGGCCCTTTCCAAGGCTTATCAGCGAGATCAATGGCCCCCACTGATTTTGGCGGGCGGGTTGACTGCGGACAACGTTGCGATGGCTATGACTGCTGTCCAACCGTGGGGAGTCGACGTTGCCAGCGGCGTGGAATCATCACCGGCGACAAAGGATCTTGATCTCGTTGCCAGGTTTGTCGAGAACTCTCGTCGACTTCACGACGCATGAGAATTGAAGTCTCGCGATTAGAGCGCATCCCGTCTAAGTGTGGCGTCCCGCGGGCATCAAACTGCAGCGTCTAACCCATGTTTCGACGCGAAACGGAAGTGCGACCCGCACTAGCTAGCGTTCCGCGAGCGATCGCTTCATCGACCCTTGTTCATAAACTCGCGTTGTCAAAGCATCCAGTTGCGGCTCAAAGCTCCAGCGTTTTGAAGTCCAGCGACGGTTCAGGCGGACTTCCAGTTGGGATTCCGAATCCGATGATCGGGAGTGCTCAGTGAAGTAGCCGTGGGAATCAAGATCAGCGAGGATTCGGTCCAATTCATCCTTCGGCAGATCCATCTCCGCGTAAGTTTCCCCCTGACAGACAGGTGACGCCGCGTAAAACCAGCGAGCTTTGATCTCGTCGTTCCGTGATTTCCGCACGCCGATTTGTTCTTCGAATTTCTGGCGCCAGGAACGGCGCTCGCACTCGTGGCAGCAATCGACTGGTTTGAATCTCAATGTCACTTTCGCAACATCTTTCCGCCCATCGGGATGCGGCGACTCGATCCTTAGTTCGGCCTTGGACCAACTGATGTCTTCGAAAGGTGCAGGCTCGACAACCTGTGCCGACGTCTGAATGATTCCAGACCGCGATGTGGGAACTTCGTGAGTCGAGGTAAACAACGGACCGGCTGCCGAGTGAGCTCGGTAAATGATTTCCAGTCGCTCGTAGTTCTGTGTCTGCTGGGTTTTCGCGACCGATTGTGCCGTGACTCGACAGGAACAATGGGTGAGTGGAATCAGGAAGGCTGTACCGAGAGCCAGTAGAACTCGCCGACTGAAAAGTCGTGATGTCATGGTACATTCCGCCCCACGTGCAGATTTCGTATCGCCCGGACAATTGATATCGGTAGGCAAGTCGAACAATCACAAATTTTGCCATCGGCGGTGTCAAAGTTAACCAATTACCCGGATCGCGATGTTGAAAGGGGGCGAAATCCGGAGCGAGCGCCTCGCTGAAGCCAGAGAAATCCCTTTCTTCGTCAGCACAGGAACGTGGATCGGTAAGACTTGCTCGAATATGCCGTGAAAATGAGTATGGCATTGAAGTTCGATCTGGTGATGGCAAGTTGGTCGATAAACCAGAGGATCACCCAACTTCTCGTCAAAAAGTCGATCAAACGACAAGTTTTCGTTGCTCTTGGGTTTGACGAAGGTTTACAATTCACCAGACTGTCAATCCGTCGCTGCCGATCGGTCATTGTTGTAAAGCGCGAGCTTCAATCAGCAAATCACTGCGAAAAGGAACTTGTTATGGTTCGTCGTTCTACCTCAATGCTGTTTGCTTGTTGCCTCGCCTGCCTCGGTCTGGTGCTTTCCACGCAAGGTTCGGCTTCGGCCGCAGCGAAAACTCCTGCAAAGAAGCCGATTACGAATCCCAAATTTGACCCCAACGCGGAACAGGTCGAACTCTTTGCCGCGATCGAAGCTGGTCAAGTCGATGCGAAACTGATCCCCAAGAATGCTTTGGGTGGAACAGTTTTCATCGAAAACAAGACCGATAAGCCACTGAACGTCAAAGTCCCTGAAGCGGTCATCGCTGTTCCCGTCAACGCCCAGTTTGGTGGGATGGGTGGTATGGGCGGCGGCATGGGTGGTATGGGAGGCGGCATGGGAGGCATGGGTGGAGGCATGGGCGGGATGGGCGGCGGCCAGCAGATGATGGGCGGCGGTATGGGTGGTGGCATGGGTGGCATGGGCGGCGGTGGCATGGGCGGCATGGGTGGTATGGGCGGCGGCGGTATGGGTGGTGGTGGTGGATTCTTCTCGGTTCCACCGGAACGCATCATTGCTGTCAAATTCAACTCTGTCTGCCTGCAGCACGGACGTCCTGAGCCGACAGCGGCCAATCGCTATCGTCTGATGCCGGTTTCACGAGTCAGCAAGGACCCCGTGCTGTACGAATTGCTCTCCAACATCAGCAGCGGAAAAGTAGATTCCCAGGCGGCCCAAGCAGCAGCTTGGACGATTTCCGACAAAATGACATGGCAGCAGTTGGCTGCAAAATCAGTGAATCACCTCGGTGGTGGGCAGGAACCGACCCCTTACTTCACTCAAGACCAATTGATGGGGGCGCAACAGCTGCTGGCTACTGCTGTCGAACGAGCAGAAACTCGCAAGAAAGACCCAGTGGTCGAAGAGCCACGAACATTGCGAGCTGCGGCCACAAAATAGCCATAATTTTCGAACTCATCGAATTATGACAGGCTCGCCTTTGGCGAGCCTGTTTTCGTTCATGGAGGAACGGTGCATAACAGTCTCGACCTGATCTCTACGTTGACTGGTGGACTGGCAGCAGCCTTGATGATGGGGTACGTGACTCATCGAATTGGCTTGTCACCAATTGTCGGATATCTGCTGGCGGGGTTCCTGGTTGGCCCCAATACTCCAGGCTTTGTCGCCAACTCAGAACTGGCGGAACAACTCGCAGAAATTGGGGTCATTCTGCTAATGTTCGGCGTCGGTCTTCATTTCCATTTGAGTGACTTGCTGGCGGTTCGGCGTATTGCCATTCCCGGCGCCATCGGGCAAAGCATCGTTGCAACATTGCTGGGATTGCTTGCCAGTCTCTGGCTGGGATTCAGTCTGGGGACAGGGATCGTTTTCGGCCTGGCAATTTCGGTGGCCAGTACTGTCGTTCTGATGCGTGTTCTCGCAGACAACAACGAGATGCATACACGTGTGGGGCACATCGCTGTCGGTTGGCTGATCGTCGAGGACTTGTTCACCGTCGTTGTGCTGGTGATGTTGCCGGCGATCTACGGCGAAAACGCCGGCGGAACATCCGCTGTTTTATTGGGGCTGTTGTTTGCATTCATCAAGATCAGCGTGTTGATCGCAATGACCTTTGTCATTGGCGATCGTCTCATCCCTACCATTCTTGGAAAGATTGCCGCCACTCGTTCTCGCGAACTCTTTACGCTGAGCGTCCTCGTGATGGCATTGGGAATTGCCGTCGGTTCTGCAAGACTGTTTGGAGTCTCGATGGCTTTGGGCGCTTTTCTGGCAGGCATGATCGTCGGGCGATCCGAATTCAGTCTGCGAGCTGCCACCGATGCATTGCCAATGCGAGATGCCTTTGCGGTGCTGTTCTTCGTTTCTATAGGAATGTTATTTGATCCGGCAGCAATCCTGGCGTCCCCGTGGATTGCACTTGTGACACTCGCCATCGTGTTAGTTGGAAAGCCGCTGGCAGCGGTTGGGATTGTCTTGTTCCTGGGGTATCCGGTCCGGGTCGCATTCGCTGTGGCACTGGCACTTGCTCAAATCGGCGAGTTTTCTTTCATTCTGGCGGCGGTCGGAATGGAACTCAAAATCTTTAACCAGCAGGCGATGAACGCGTTGGTGGCCACGGCGATTGCGACCATCTCGCTGAATCCGTTGTTGTATAAATTCGTTGGGCCACTGGAAGCCTATGCAATGCGCTGGCCTCGCCTGTGGCGCTGGCTGAACAGCAGGGTCGTGGTGCCTCCGGAATCGGCAAGTCCGATTTCCCCTGCCGAACCAACTTCGACACCGCGTCATCGCGCCATCGTTGCGGGATACGGCCCCGTCGGACGGACGATCTGCCGACTTTTACGCCAATTTGAAATCGAACCCTGTGTGATTGAACTGAATCTGGAGACCGTCCGTTTGCTTCGTAAAGAAGGGATCGAAGCTGTTTACGGAGATATCATACATTCGGAGACCTTGCAGAATGCAGGAGTGGATCGCGCCGGGACCCTGATCCTGAGTACCGCAGGGATTGCCGGGACCGAAGAATTGATCCGCAATGCACGTGAACTCAACCCCGGCATTCAAATTCTAGTTCGATCGAACTATCTACGCGACGTCGCCCCGTTGCTCAAAGCAGGGGCGTCTCGGGTCTTCTCAGGCGAAGGGGAAGTTGCTTTGGCGATGGCATTGGCCATGCTACGCGACCTTGGAGCAACGCCCGACCAGATTGATCGCGAACAAGATCGCGTTCATGCGGAAATCTTCAATTCCGTCGAAACAGCAAAGCCCCTGCCAGCAACAAATGGATAATTCAGCAAACAGATGTTACCAGGCTTGTTCAGCATTTCCCTTCGCGTCAACGGTCCATGGTGTCCAGCACAGCGCCAATTGAATCACAGAAACGTCAGTTTTCTTTGGGACAACGCTCACTTCTTCAAGCATGACACTTTCAGGCTCTGCCCCGGCAATCAATGCGTCGGCATCCGTCTGGAATTGAGCGTTGAGCT
>CAIWEX010000088.1 GCA_903911795.1 uncultured Schlesneria sp. | reverse complement strand
TGCAACGCCACGGATTTCAGCATCCGATGAACAGCTCTCCAATACTCGAATCAGGTTGGCGTGTTGTTCCTTCGTCAATCCGTCATGGTCACCGTTCTCAACTATACTCCTTTGCTGGCGGCGCTAGTTCGCGCCGTGAATGTCCTTATCAAGATGAACCTTGTCCTATCGGCGCGCCGTTTGGTAACGTTTCCAATATAGTTCAACGCCAGTGGAGTATCGATCATGCATGTCTTCCGGCCTGCGTTGACCATTGTCTTGGCCTTTTCCTGGGTCGCCTTCGCCCTACAAGCTCACGCGCAAACCGCAGGTTCTAAACCCGGCACGGTATTCCGCGACTGCTCCGACTGTCCTGAGATGGTGGTGATCCCAGCGGGGAGTGCCGTGATCGGTTCGGGACCCGAGGAAACGGCGCGTGAAAACATGCCGGACACTGCTTCCTCCCGAGAACGGCCCCAACATAAGGTGATGATCGCCCGGCCGTTCGCGGTCGGCAGGTTTAAAGTTACCAAGGGTCAATATGCCAGTTTTGTTAAGGAAACTGGCCGAACCGATGCGGCGGGCTGCTCAATATGGGATTTTGCGGCGGGTCGGTGGAACCAAGATCCCGAGAAATCTTGGCGCGATCCTGGGTTTTCACAAGGCGACAATGAACCGGCTGTTTGTGTGTCGTGGGCGGATGCCAAAGACTTCGTCGCATGGTTGAGTCGCAAGACTGGAAGGAGTTACCGCCTACTGGCCGAAGCCGAATGGGAGTACGCGGCACGAGCAGGTACGGCAACGGCTCGGTATTGGGGTGATGGCCGAGATCAGGCTTGCACTTACGCCAATGTATTCGACTTTCCTGCGGCGCAGCGGTTAGCCAGTGAAGAGGCACGAAAGAATCCAGACAAATATTTCTCGTGCGATGATGGCCACATCTTCACGGCGCCAGTAGGGAACTTCCGACCCAACCAGTTCGGGCTCTATGACGTTATTGGAAATGCCTGGGAGTGGGTGGAGGATTGTTTTCACGATACTTACGACGGGGCCCCTTCGGATGGCTCTGCCTGGACGGTCGGCGAATGTAAATATCGTGTGCAACGCGGGGGCGGTTGGGGAAACCCTCCAGGGTACAGCCGGTCTGCCAGGCGTGACAGGGTTGCCCCAGACCTCCACGCCCATACGATGGGGCTCCGCGTCTCTAGGACGCTAGAGTGACACTTGCTACTTGGCCGTCTTACCGCGGGCTCGTGTGAGCAGCCCCTACCAAGTGGTACTCATCGAATGTCAATTGAGAGAACGTGTTTCGCCCCGCAGTGAAATGGCAGGCCGCGAGACCGGCAACGAGTCAGGCGAGACCGATCAGGAGACGACCTCCGGTGCCGAGAGCCGTTCCGATGAGGAGTCCCAGTCGTGCCCGGCCAGCGTCAGGCGCGGCTGCGTATCCATGCCCGAACCGGAGGATGTCTGTATGAGAAGCTACTCTGCGTAAACCCGGGCTACAGCATTCGATAAGCTGTGCAACTCCCAGTCGGGATATCGCGCTTTCATTTCGGCGTTGATTATCGTTCCAGCATCGATAGCCGAGGTTCCTGCGGCTTTGAGAGCATGGGCTCGTTCATCCAGAGCCACAAGAAAACCTCGTTGCGCGAAAATCAGGTCCTCGCCGTCGCCCGGCAGGCTGTGAGTGGGAACTATGAGCTTTGGGTGAAGTTGAGCAAGAGCGTCGATGGTTCGTATCCAGTCACGCGGGGTGATTCCGGATGCCGCGAAAACCGGCCCATACTTATTATGAATGACGTCGCCCGTCACTAACACACGGTCTTCTTTGACAAAGACCTCTGTGTCTCCTCGGGTGTGTGCCGGACCGGCCCAAATGAGTCGAGCGTGAACGCCGCCGAGATCAAGGTCGTAACGCTTATCGAATATAACGTCTGGCTTGCGGTATTTCACGCCCTCAAGCAGAGCTGAATCAAGCAGGGCCGCGTCTCCTCCGCGTCTAATACTGAAGCGACTCAGAGTCGCGCCATTGTCTTGCTCCATCTCTTCATGCTGCGCTCGGGCGCGCACTAGAATGGTCCCTTTAGGGAAACCGCCTTCGCCGGCGGCGTGTTCAGGATGGAAATGTGTCGTCGTGAGGAAGAGTTTTGTTGTTTTGGCGAGTGCCGCGGCGGTTCTGGCTACGACGTCGCCGTTTCTCGGGCCAAGGCCAGTATCGATAATCAACGTGGCTGTTTTGCCGACCACGATCACAACATTAGGAAAACCGCGGAGCATATAGACATGATCGCTCAGCTTTTCCGCCGCATTCTCCCGCAACATCGGATTTTGATCCTGCGCAGACGCAGGTGCCTGCCAGGAGCCAAGGCAGAGGTTCGCCACGGCCCACATGATCGTCGCGACTTTGTTCCAAGTCATGTTGTGAGTCCTCCTGTCACGCGGGAGCATAACTGAATTTTGGAAACGTTTCAAATTGACTGGATCAGGCTCTGGTGGCAAGTCTCAATCTCGTTATAGGCATGCACTTGGATGCGGCGACGCAGTAATTAGGTGGGGG
>CAIWEX010000087.1 GCA_903911795.1 uncultured Schlesneria sp. | reverse complement strand
AGTTGTCATTGATTCCCTTTATTGATTATTCGATATCTCGTGACCTTGCCATTGCCAGTGCCGATGCTAGGAAGTCCTTTACGAGTGGGGAGCAGCCCTTGAAAAGGAGTCGGGTGCCGATGAGACTACGTTGCTTTTCAAACAGGTTTGCGAAGGCGGCGTTGGCAAATGAATCGGTCATACCTTCGATGCCTTCGAAGTCGAAAGTGACGGTCCCTCCCGCTTCGAGGACGGGTGCAACGACCGTCGTACAGTACCGATTGCCCTCGCTGCCATCCCCCAAGAAGGTGGTATCGAAGCGCGAGTGCATGTGGACTTCAAGATTTGAGCTCATGATCCGAAAAGATCGAGGTCGGACTCATTTCCGCCTAGTCCAAGTTGATTGAGCACATCCCGTCGTAGTTGCTGGTAGGTAGTGTTGCCGAAGAGGGTGGGGTTGAAGGTAATACTGCAGGCGACTCCGTTGTAGCATTGTGGCATCATCGTGGACTTCACGGGAACATCTTTTTCCTCATTCATTGAGGACACGAAGTCATGATCGAGTATCCCGTACTGGCTAATAAGTTGGAACCTGCCTAGGCATTCCCTGGTGAAAGCGCGTGTGATGGAAAGTCCCACGCCATGGTTATCGGACCTGCTTCCGTTCGTGTTTCGTAGGTGCGTCTTGCTGGAGAACTTAGGACGAATCGCGTTGTCGAGCCAGCCGGCGTCGTCGCAGTTCTCCATGCCTTTGAGGAACGGCGAGGTACTTTCAAGGAAGCTTTGGCGGATGCCGATTCCGCAATCAGCTACCCCTATGTGATAAAGTCCAGTCTTGGGGTAGTATTGCGACATGATGAACCCTGCTGCCCGGCTGTGCTGTTTGACGTTCATCAGAAACTCAAAGATGGCATATCGGATCAGTTGCCTGACCTCGTCGTTGGAGCCGGCTTTTTCAGCGGCTGACCCAGCCAGCGCGTCTGCGACGCTCTCAGGGCGGGAGTTGTTTTCGATGAGTTCGAGCGGTACGTAATCCCTGTGTTTTGACCAATCAATTACCTTTGCCTGAGTGTGGTACTGGTTGCTGATAAGGCCAATTTTGCCGAGATACTTGGATATCTCAGAACCTTCTTTCTGTCTGATGTCCACGGAGACCCCGTTCTCGATCCAGTAATCCAGCTGGGCGGCCAGCATGCAGATAGCGTGGGGCTGGTAGCTGGTGACTTCGTAGATGTCCACAAGGACTTCGCCAGAGTGGGCTCTTCCAGGCGCGAGCGCAGCGACCAGGTCGGCCGTGTTGTCATGGTCAATCTTTGGGGGAAGCTCGATGGTCAGTTTAGACATCTTGTGCATGTTTTAAATGATATCTTTCTGGCTGTGACGAGTAATATGTGGTTCAACTTGATATACAATCATGGGTCTTATCAGCGCGCATGTCTTAGACGGGGAATTCACCGGTAAGGCCTTCGCTTCGGCCCTCGGTGTATTTTCAAGTCTACCGAAACCATTTTCGACCGTTGAATGTGGCCTGGATGAGGCCGACTACGATCGCTTGCGGGATTGGATCTCGGCGGACCCGGTGATCAGTAAGTTGGACTTCGCATTCGCGGAGTTTGGCCGGCGACTCGATCCTGCGCATAGATATAAAGACGAGGCAGTCGTCGGATTGGTTCTGCATCTCCTCTACGCAGAGCATACTCGGCGCCATGGTAGGGAGCATCTTTACTGGCCAGAAATTGCTAAGCTTCCCTGGCATCGTTCCCATCATGGTTGGTTTCTGTCCGATGGACACCCTACGGCTGCCCACCGACTTATTCTGGCCACTGCAGCCGATGTCTTTAATTTAAGGCAGTCGCGCGAAGAGGAGGGGTCCCATTGGTTCATGACGGGTAAACTTCAGGTAGGTTTCACGGCCAAAGGCGCCGCATCGCATCTGCAGGACTGGCTGACCAATCCGCACGCCATGACCAAGCCGGTCAGGATGCTTCTAGGTCGCGGATCCGATCCCGACTTGAAGAGCGATAGTTTCGTTAAGCTCTTCAACCTTTTGTCACGTTTTCGGGCACGGAATGTCGCAGAGAATATCTTAAACCGTGAGCTCCTATGCTCTCCGTGGGTTTTACCTGAATCCATCCCGGCGATTAAACAGGCGGCCCTCGCTGAATCGACAGCCACGGCCGGGGAGGGCGGAAGCTTCGAGCCTGAGTTCATGACGCCATTGTCACTTATGGTATCGGGGGGCAGGGTGAATTTCTGCACTTCAGTCGAAGGCCTTGGTTCGATCGGTTTACCTGAGGTCCCCCTCGAGATTTCTACGACCGAAGGCCGCTACCTTACCCACGCCACGTTCGACCCCACTCAGGGATTCACCGCACATCCGCAGCGCATAGAGGTGTCGTTTCAGGATGCCGCCAAGCCACTATTGTTTGAAATCCGGCTACAGGGATCGCCTAAGGCTATCCTGAGTCAGCAGCTAATCGGGTGGGACCCTGCCGAGTGGGTGCAGGTCTTCAATATGCAAGGCCGCAGGCTTCCGTCGGATTCCCCATTGGGACAAAGGGATGTGTCGGCCGGTTTACAGCTCATCATTCCTTCGACATGCATCCTCAAGGGGACATTCCTCGGACGACATCAGCTCGACCCGAACTGGACGTTGTTCACCCATGTCTTCGCGGATGAGGATGGTGATCTTACCGTCGAGTCAGGTGAAGAAGTTATCTGGGATCTCCAAAGCGCGCGTTCTTCGATGCCCATCATTGAAGACCTTGACGCCTACACGCTGCATGGTGTCGATACTACTGCCAGTATCCGCTGTGCCGTAAAGGTCGGCTTGAAGCCTGGTTTTGATCTCGAAACTATCTGGCTTGGGCGGGACAAGTTGACGCTGGATGCCGCTGGGCAACCGTCAGAAGTTCTATTGAGCCAAGAACAGCTCATGAACCCAATGCTCATCACGTTACGCGCGAGGCATATTCCGACTGGAATGACTGGATTGGTTCGTAGGAAAATTGACGTGGCCCCGCGCAGCTTTGTCTGGCTTAAGCTCGCCCACGGGGAAGGCATGCCTCTTAATGGGCTTTATATTGGCAACGACACTTCTCCGGATTTGAGGGTGGGGGACCTGTCCCCAGGTTCGCCTATCCTGTTCGAAGGATGCCGGTTCATAAAGGTGTGTCCGCGTCAGCGGTTCAAACCTTCCGAACTTCGTGGGTTGGGCGAGCCGCTTACGCTTTGGGACGGCCTATTTAACAAGACCCAGGAAACGTATCTTCTGGCCAAGAGATGCCTTGATCAGGGCATCATCTTCAAATGCCAGCTTTCGCCGACGGCTCCGGATTTATGCCTCGAGGTACAACTGAGCAATCCGTCCATCAACGTCGCTGAAGTCAAATGGTATGCTTATACCAAGGGACCCAAATGTGTTCCGCTGGAGAGCAGTTGGGTGCCAGGCGCCTTCGCTTTGACCCTGCGGGCGCCGGGCTCAGTACATTCAAGTGAGTTGCTGTGCGTCGTTGCTACCTTTAATGGCATGCGCGTTGGAGTCTGGCATAACCGAGTCGGACGCGAAAAGGCCTATCAGATTTTTCTAGCGGCTGAAGAAGCCGCGAAGGCTGCTACGATTTCGGGCTCCGCTTATGCGGCTTTGATCAGGGCTACCAAGGCTCCCATACTTTGTGAATATAGCATGCCGGTGGTCCGTTCTTGGCTGCGACATGCGACAATCGATGCATTGGTCGGTTTGATCGTCCCAGCGCGTAGCTCGGCGGAGATTCCGTTTGAAGAGGAATCAGCCCGTCCTTCCAGCTGGCTTGACGCGGTCGGACTCTGCTATGAAGGCTCCGAGCGTCGATCCTGCAGGACTCTTTCCGACGAGGATGCCCATGCGATCTGGAAAGCCATGATGCCCGACGCTGTGCCCGGCGGCCTGAAAGAGCGATTTACAGATGTATTCAAACTCGTAAACAAGCTCGCATCCATTTCGCCATTATTAGCCAAAGATGTCGTCACTAGGTATCTCACTCACGCCAATACCGGGACCGATTTTGCGCAATGGAGGACGGAATTAAGGCAGAAACTCGGTGTGTCTCAAAGCGATTACGATAAACTCGGAAAAATCGCAGGTTCCAACGTTGATTCGATGTTTTTCAGTCAAAATCTTCGGGCCGATGTAACTGACCAGCTGAACGTCGAGCCCATCGATGAATAGGATCAACCCGCCCAGAAAGACCACCCCCATCTGGTAGCGGGACATGGGCTGGGATTCGATCCGCTCCTGCACATTGAGCGTGTCCGCGCTGGCCGTCATGTCGCCCCCCGCCGCTAGTGCGGCTTTTTACGCGGGCCTTCGTCAGGCCGCTGCGTCTTCTTTGCTCGGATGGAAAGCCACGCGGGGGCGTCTGTCAACCAAAACTTGGGCGTTTCGGCCGCATGTTCGCCAGCCCTGGCCGCAAAATCAGGCGCTTGGGGCAGTATGATCGTGCGTTTCGGAGCTTAGGGATGCGCAGCCATCGCGAGATCTGCGATTGATCCAAGCGGAATGTTGCAGCAACTAGTTTGGCGGAGATGGTCCGTAGCCGTAAGTTCGCACTTTGGATCGTGCACTTCCACGAACAGATCGTGGGTTTGTCGATGGCAAGCAGGAAGCCTCGCTCGATTTATCAAGGGCGACGTCAACGGCAGCTGGATGCCACCGACCGGCACGCAATATGTGGCGACGACCGACCCCGGGCATATCACCAGCCTGTAGAACACCCTCCACATACCGCTGAGCGAGTGGGCGATTGCATAGAGGCGTCTGGCTGCGAACTTTTCAGCGTTGCTCGCCACCCGGCCATAACCCTGTCTAAAGCCCAACCTCAGAAGGCCCGCCCCCTGTATATGGGGGCCGTGGT
>CAIWEX010000086.1 GCA_903911795.1 uncultured Schlesneria sp. | reverse complement strand
GGCAAGCCGGTCAGATCGAAGGTCACTCGCCGCAGCAGCGTGACTCGGTCAGAGTCCTCAACGGGAGTCAAACCCTTTTCGGGGAGCGTCGCCTGGATGAATTTGTCGATGTCATCTCGCGACCAGTCGCTTGCGACGGCTGGAGCGTTGACATTTCGGAGCGGCTGCCATGACCAATGGTCTTTCAACAGTTGGTCGTATTCAGGCCGCTTGGCGTGCAGTTCGGCTGGAATCTCCAGAGCAGGCCAGACCGCACCATCCTTGATCCATTGCTTAAGGATATCGATCTGCTCATCAGCCAGTCGATTGTTGGGAGGCATCTTGAGCTTGGCGTCGGTATGACTGACCACCTTGATCAGCAAACTTTCGTCGGGATTTCCTAAAGCAATGGCCTTGCCTCGTCCCCCTCCCTGTAACAGACCTCGATGATCATCGACCCGCAAGCCCCCTGCGGCCTTGTTGTCGGCCGAGTGGCAGTTATAGCAGTTGTCGACCAGCAGCGGCCGAACCTTCTTTTCGAAGAACTCCAGCTTTGCCGGGTCTGGCTTCGCCGCCTCCTGACCAGAGACATACTCCACCGGGAACAGCGACAGTCCGGCCGACAGGATCATCAGGCTCAGGGATTGGACTCGCATATCAGCACTTTCATTTGTCGAAGTTGTTCTTTATCGAGTTATCGTGCAACTCGATCGGAATCGCCGTGCGATTCCATTCGTCCTTCATTACAGGTCATCGACCCAATCTGGGTAACATTTCTTCCATCAGGATCAAAGCGGAAACTGAACAGAAACACAAAATTCGAACGGGCGGAATCAGAAGTCCAGCGAAATCCACGGCACGCAGCTTGTCACAGCACCACTCTTCTGATTCGCCCATGTCGAATTGATTCAGGTTTATCGTCCGGCAGTTGCCTGTATAGGGGCAGCATTCGTCTGCAAGTCGAAATCGAGCCAGTTCTGATTCTTTTCGACCTCGCGCACCAGCGTGGTATGTGAGTTATAGACTGCGGGAACGCGCTCCCGGAACTTCCCGTCACCGTCCGGCGAGAATGTGGTGATCATGACCTTATGGCGACCGACAGCAGCCCCCCATTGTTCTTTCGAGAATCGCAATTTGTATTTCCCATCGGGGCCGGTTTCACCAATCGACGGACGGCCTTTCGCTTTTCCCTCTGCGGGCTGAAATTCAACCGTGGCATTCGCCAGAGGCTGGCCATCCAGAATGATGGTTCCCTCGACCTGTGCGAGTGGAATATCCGTCTTTCCGCACCCGATCAGCAGTGCAACAGCGAGGAACGAGAGCTTAACTGGCCGAAGAATTGTTGAGACACCGATCACGTTTTATTCCTTTCGAGTACCTGGTTATTTGAGTTTCACGAGTTCTTAGTAATCACCAATGACCTGTCCGTCGTTCCGCATTCCCAGTCGCTGGTATGTTCCGACCATTGACTGTGGGTTGCCTGGGATGGCCAACGTGTTGTCAAAGTGAATATTTTGACTGACGAACCGGACACTGCCGTCTGCCAGCAGAAAGTGAGTGCCGCCAACATGGGCACTGTGAAACGCTCGCGGAGCATTCGTTCCTGGCAGGTTGATCTGCCAGTTCGTAATCCCCAAGATCTGCCGCAATCCGACATCACCATTTCCGGTGTAATTCCGCGTTCCGATCCAGACGGCTGATAAGTAGTCCCAGTTCCGCTCCCCGACCATCAGCGTGTTACTGGCCCCGTCTGTGATGTCACGAATGCCAATTCGACTGGCTGGCCAGAAAATCCCGTAGGGATCCGTTTGATTCTGAATCCAGTCGACTCCGTGCGACCAGCGTGTTCCATGCACCCCTGCATAGCTTGAGGTGCCCGGAAACGTGTCTGCAAAGATCGCATTCGTAAAGGCTCGAGAACTATTCGTTGCCGGGGCAACATCGCTGGGGCATCGATACGCTGGGAGCACTGTTTGACTCAGCGGTCGCAGAGCGGGTTGTTGCATCAGCAGGCACAACTCCAGATTGCTGACGTTCAACGCGTTGTAGAGTGACGACTGATCCAGATTTGGCAGAATGTATGTGGCCCAACCATAGGCCGCGGCGCGATTCGCTGTCGTCAGATCCACCGAGTAACCGGCGTCAGGCGACTGCGACGACAGTCCGCATCCAGGGGGAAAGGCCTGGAACTGGTCGTGATAGTTATGTAGTGCCAGGCCAATTTGCTTGAGATTGTTACGGCATTGCGTTCTTCGGGCCGCTTCGCGAGCCTGCTGTACTGCGGGAAGCAGCAACGCAATCAGGACTGCAATGATCGCAATGACGACCAGGAGTTCGATCAGTGTGAAACCGCGACTTCGAGTACGACGTCGCTCATGGGATAAGTTCATGATTACCTCTTGCAAATTGCTGGAAGAAATACCGATGGGTAGGCTCTGCCCGAAGCAGGCCTGACAGATGAATGTGGTCCCCAGGATCGCAGCAACTGTCGCGAGTGAGCGCGCAGGAACACTGTGCACAACGCGACGACTGCGATAACAGGGTCCTACGTGCCGGGAATATTGACATCAGCCAACACGTAGAGCCGCAGAATCAACAACAGCGAGCAAATGCGCGTGTTGACGTGGGCGAGGCTTGACAACAACGTTGTCCCTTCAGGAGCAACGAAGAGTCTTGCTGGGAGTGGGCGATCCGTGTGCTAAGCACAGATTCAGGAGTGAACATGAAAGAGACCTCCGAGGTCTCTGCGGCTGCCTCCGGACTCCCAGTCAGCGCCACAGCACGAGAATTGCAAGCGAGGGCGGAATCTCCTCGCTGGTAAATACCACTGTCTTGGTCGTGATTATTATCGGCGATGGCAACATAGGTGTCAATCCAAATCGCTGTCGTTTTTTCAGAATTTGTGGAATGCCACAGTGAAATGATGTAACCTGTTGTTGTGTCGAATGTTTGTGGCGTCGGTCATCCGAGGAAACTGGCCGCAGGTTTCTCGTCGAGTGATCGTCGGCTGACGGGCGAGCCGCGGTTTCAGGCAAGGCACTCCCGGCGAGTTAAAAGCTTTCTGGCAACTCAGTCAAGTCGGAACTTACGGAGTTTTCCGCCTTTTCGACTGATCGTGAGCAATCAGAAAAATTCTGCCGCGAAGGCAGTGAAGGCTATCCGCGACTGAGTTGAAAGTCATGCGAATTCATCGGCTGCAACTGACTTGCGCAAAGAATGGTAGTAGGATGTTTGGAAACACGAAGAGTCCAACATTCGGAGCCGGCTCAGAAAAACGACGTGTGAAATGGCGACCGCGGAACAAGTCAAAGCGCTGCTGAAGAGCTACGGCGAAGGGAACGGGGAGCACTTTGCTTCCGTGGCCCTACAGATCGCCGCTGATGCCGCGCGCGGTGGCAAAGGTCAGTTGGCTCAGCAGCTTCGCGATCTAGTGGATGACATCAAACGCAAGCACGCGGCCGGGAAGGTGGGAGGTGCCGTTCCGATTGCGCGTCCCACCGGTGAATTGGCGGCAATACTCGTCGCGTCGTATCCGCAGACCCGCCTATCTGAGATGGTGCTGAGCCGCGAGACGGGAGCCGCGTTACAGCGCGTTCTTCACGAATACCGCAGTCAGTCGCGATTGCGCGAACATGGTTACTCCGCCCGTCGCAAACTGTTGCTCGTTGGTCCGCCGGGGTGTGGAAAGACAATGACCGCTTCGGCATTAGCTGGCGAACTCAAATTTCCGCTCTTCTCCGTCCAGCTTCACGGGCTCATCACGAAGTTCATGGGAGAGACAGCAGCGAAACTGCGAATGATTTTCGACGCAATGGCTGAAACTCAGGGAGTCTATTTCTTCGATGAGTTCGATGCGATTGGAACCGATCGTGGAGCCAAGAACGATGTCGGCGAAATTCGTCGCGTGTTGAATTCATTCCTGCAATTCCTGGAACAGGATGACTCGGACAGCATTGTCATCGCTGCGACCAACTACGACGCGATGCTCGATGAAGCCCTGTTCCGCCGATTTGACGATGTGATTCGTTACGGTCGGCCTGACTCAGAGCAAACCACTGCATTGATTCGCAATCGACTTCGCATATTTCTCGGACCTCGACCCGTGTGGAAGAAAATTCACGAAGCTGCTGAGGGCCTCAGCCACGCCGAGATCGCGCGAGCCTGCGACGACGCAGCTAAGGACTGCATCCTCAATGAACGTGATCAAGTAAAGTCGCAGTCGCTGATTGCCATGCTTCAGGATCGGCGGCGTATTGAGCGTACGAGCAACGCCGCAATCAGTCAGGATGCGAGTACATGATTCATGGATCAACTGCCTCATCTTTTCCCTCGCGAAACCGGCACGGTCAGGCTCTACACGTATGCCAAGCCGGTTGGATCTTCGAAGTTCCGGGTACCGCCTCGCGACCGTGTGCCGCACAGCCAATCGCTCGTCTCGCAAATTAACGCTTCTGAGCAACAAGCTGCCGCGCGGTCCGCTGCAAAGCCATCTGCCGAAGAGCCCAGCGGAATCGTGATCGAATTCCAAAGCGACCCGAATTTTGAACTGCAATTGAAGAGCCTGGAGTCCGAACAGTCCGGAATCGAGTTGCGGAACTCTCGAATTGACTCCACGGGCGTCATGCACGCAACCATCTTCGTCCCAAGCGGCAAGATGGGATTATTTGTCCGCAAGATTGAAGCGTTTGCCGATTCTTCGAAGGACAGGAAGTCCGGCACGCCCGCGAATTTCAATTTGGTCGCAAGTATCAGTCAAATCCGTCTGGCTGCACTCGAATCATTTTGGACGGACTCCTGTGAATTTCCTCGCGAGCACAGTCAGCCGCATTCGTGGGAAGTTTGGCTGTGCGAAGCCATTAACTCGTACAATGTCGTTGACGTGTTTTGTCAGCGTGCGAAGTCGGTCGGCGCGACGGTGTCGCAGCGATCGCTTCGATTCCCGGACCGGCGAGTCGTTCTTGTGCGAGCCTCGGTCACACAGTTGCTCGCTATTGAAAACCTGTTCGAAATCCTCGCTGAGTTACGAACCGCCAAGATTCTCGCTGGCGAGTTTCTCGCACT
>CAIWEX010000085.1 GCA_903911795.1 uncultured Schlesneria sp. | reverse complement strand
TGTCACGCCATTCAGGACCATGTCACTTTTCGTCGGCCCCATCGGCCGAAACGGAGACTGCGCTGCCCCCAGGAAACCCGGCCCAGGTTCATTGTAGGGGCCGTGAGTACACTGGTAGCAAAGACTGATATACGGCGGGGTCGCAATGTTGGCCGGTCCCATCACCTTGGAAACCATCGAACCAAACTGTGGCCATCCTCCCGAGGGCTTCGGGTTGCGAGGATGATGCCCGTTGAAAACCTGAATCGCATCGTGATCGGCCTGGTTCCCGACCAGCGAACGAATGATTGAGAACTTGTCTGCCATTCCTGCCAGCAGCGGAAATGCTTCACAAATCTCGAAACCGGGGACATTCGTTTCAATCGGACGCCACGGACCGGCCACTTCTCGAGGTGCCTGAGGTTTTAGATCGAACATGTCCTGATGAGGAGGACCGCCCACCAGGTAGATCATGATGACCGACTTCACCGAATTCCGGCTGCCAGATCCTGTTTCGGCCCGCAGCAATTGAGGAAGTGTCAGGCCACCCAGGCCAAGCGTTCCAATCTGCAGGAAGTTTCGACGACTTAATCGGTCGCAGAACGAACCGCTGTCTGGTCGGCCTTGTACTGTCAGCATGAAACGACTCCCCTTCTGAGGGCAGTGCCCTCAACCCAATTCGAGCGACCGTTCAAGAACTGCAACTGCCGCCCCTGTTGGTTGCCCACTAAATATTGATTGCAAGCCATTGTCATTACAGGGTTTGCGATAAATTTCCTGTAGCCCGTGAAAGCATGCAATCTCAGCCGATAAAGTATATCAATGAATCGGCATGCGTTCGATCCCAACTCTGTGTTTTTTGCAGCATTCTGCGGAAGTACGAAGTCGGCCGGGTGCAACCGCTTTACAGAAATACCACCGTGTGCCACTGCACGGCGGCTTTGAGAATACTGAGCTTTGAGAATACAGGTGCTGCCCTGATTGCCAACCAGACGCTTTCACTGACTTGCGTTTCCCCCTGTATTCCTCCGTGCTCCTCTGTGACCTCCGTGGTAGATCTTCGCCCGGTCCCAGCTTGGCATGAATGCGGTTTACCACTGAGGTCACGGAGGGACGCAGTGAGTAATTCAGAGAAGAGCATGCCCCCCGAAGACTGTTGCGGTCGAATTGGTTGCCGAGGCGCTGCGATCCTCCGTGCCCTCGGTGGTTGAATCGTCTTGTACGAGCAGCGCGGTCGGAAGTCGGCAACGATTGCCGCACCCCTTCGGCATCCAATGCCGGTGAGTCTGAAAAATGTCGCCGTCGACTCTACCGCATTTCCGGAAAATGCCGATTACTCTTTCGTGGGTATCAGTCGTCCGTCAAGATTCAAAGTCATCGAGCGGAGTGGGACGGATTGTCGAATTGTTCCTGTTGTCGAATCCACGCCACTCGCCACTCAAGGAAGAGTGCATGAGTTCAAAGCATCGTCTTCGGGAAGTTGTTGACTCAAAACACGAAGGGATCATTCGCCGGCAGTTCCTGGCCCAACTGGGACTGTCCGCCTCCGCCGTCTTCGGAATCGCCCACTGTGGATGTCGCCAAACACCTATCACACATCGTCGCCAACTGACGCTGGTCCCTGAAACTCAGGAGCAGCAGATGGGGCTGACTGCGTTTGAAGATATTCGCAAGAAGAACACTCTCTCCACGAATAAGGCGTACATCGAAATCGTGGAGCGGGTCGGTAAACGGCTCGCCGCGGTTTCTGAACGTGGGGACTATGCGTGGGAATTCGCCGTCATTGCCGATAAGACGCAGAATGCGTTCTGTCTACCTGGAGGCAAGGTGGCGTTCTATGAAGGGATCGTTCCTGTCTGTGCGAATGAGGCAGGTGTGGCTGTGGTGATGTCTCACGAAATCTCTCACGCTCTTGCCCGGCATGGCGGCGAACGGATGAGCCAGCAGATGGTGGAAGAAAAGGTTGGAACCAACGGAATCGCTCTCGCGAAATACATGGGCGTGAAAATGACCGCCGATCAGGAAAAGCTGGCATTGAACGCCTACAACGTCGGCGCCGAATATGGGGTGATGTTGCCGTTCAGCCGTTTCCACGAATCGGAAGCGGACGAGATGGGAATTCACTTGATGGCCAAGGCGGGATATGACCCCAACGAAGCCCCAAAGTTCTGGCAACGGTTCAGCGGAGCAAAAAAAGGGGCAACACAAACGCCCTGGTATGCATCAACTCACCCCTCCGACGAAACTCGAGCTGAAAACCTCGCAAAACTGCTTCCCGAAGCAATCAGCGAGTACGAGGCAGCCGCGACGAAATACGGCGTTGGAGTGGCCGTGTCGTAATGTTCGTGCTTGCAGGAGTTGAAATTCATGAAAGTCGAATATCTCAATCCCCCGCTGCTTTGCCCGACCTATGGCTGGACGCATGTGGCAAGTGTCACGGGGGGGAAAACGATCTACATTTCCGGGCAGGTGAGTATCAACGAGCGAGGCGAACTCGTCGGGAAAGGTGATCTGAAACTTCAGACAGAGCAGGCCTTTCGCAATATTGAAATAGCGCTGACAGCCTCCGGCACCACCTTTCGCAACGTCGTAAAGACCAGTCTGTTTGTTGTCGGATTGCGACCTGAACACGTACCGATTTTACGCGAAGTCCGCAGCCGCTTCGTTTCTGCCGAGACGCCACCGGTCAGTACGCTGGTTGGAGTTTCGGCTCTCGTTGGCCCCGACTGGTTGATCGAGATCGAAGCTGTTGCCGTAATCCCGGAGTGAAGTGAAATTCGTTCTTGGTTCTTGGCTCTTCGTTCGGCGTGGATCTCCTGACTCCGCCAAACGTTCGACCGAAGGTCTCCTCCTGCGTCCGATATTCGTTGCATTACTGACAGAATGATCAGGAACGTATCACAGCCGCAACATTTGGCGGATCCGTTTCAGTTGGCAGTCGATTCATGACGATAAACCGCGTGACGAAGTTCAGAACATGGGTGATGCGCCGGGAGTGATGGAATTCCGCTCCTGCCCAACTCTCGCATCATGGTGGCCGCCGACGCTGCTCTCAGCGTTGCCAGAATCGTGCCCTCGGTTTCTTTCGAAACGAGGTCAAGCCATGCAAGTCGACGACACCCCGTTGGAACCTGGCCGTTCGTATTTCTACCGGATCGAGACCGTTGAGCGACGAATCAAGGTCCGCAGGATCCGTAATCGCCTCGGCCGCTGGTTTGTCACAGGAGTCGATCTCGACCAGCAGACCGCCTGCTCATCCCCACCACCGGAGACGCCTATCCCAAGTGGACCGTCGAGCATTTCGAAAAAGTAATTGCC
>CAIWEX010000084.1 GCA_903911795.1 uncultured Schlesneria sp. | reverse complement strand
GGTCGCACTTCCGTGTCGCGTCGAAACATGGGTTAGACGCTGCAGTTTGATGCCCGCGGGACGCCACATCTAAACGGGATGCGATCTAGGATTTGAGGGAGCGATACTTCAAAACAGCTCCGTCAGGATTCGCCCTTCCTCCATCAGATGGAAGGGGCGGCCTTCGCGATCTTTTGCGGAGAGATCATCAATACCGAGCGAATGAAACACTGTCCGGGCGATGTGTTCAGCGCCGACGGGATTGTCCTTCGGGTATTCCGCCAGTTTGTCGGTCGAACCGTAAACCTGGCCACCTTTGATCCCACCCCCCGCCAATAACGTCGACATGGCGTGAGTCCAATGATCCCGGCCCGCACCCGAGACTCCGCCGGATCGAGGATCGCCAATTTTGGGGCGACGGCCCATTTCACTCGATACAATCACCAGTGTTTCATCCAGCAGACCTCGCTGGTACAGATCGTCCAGCAAGGCAGCGAAGGGCTTGTCAAATTCCGGCAGCAGTCGATCCTTCAAACAGTTGAAGTTGTTGCCGTGCGTGTCCCAGCCCCCACCGCTTTTGCAGAGCGTGTCGAGTTCCTTATCCGCTTTCCAGAAGATCGTGACGAATGGAACCCCTGCTTCGACCAGCCGTCGGGCCATCAGCATTGATGTCGCCGTGATACTGCTGCCATATTTCTGTCGAATCGATTCCGGTTCCGCGGCGATATCAAACGCCGATTTTGTTTCGCGAGATGTCAGTAACGAAAAGGCTTTCTGCTGGTGCTTCTGATAGTCGGTCAAGGCGATAGACTGTTCGGCTGTTCGCTGGGCTCGATCAATCGTCGCCAGCAGTTCCCGTCGCGACGCCATCTGCTCACGCGTCGTCTGACCTTGAAGTGCCAGTGCCGGGACTGTGAAGTCGAGCGGCTGAGTGCGAGATCCATCGACGAATAATGGGTCGTATTCAATACCCAGTCGTGCTGCAAACTGGCCGGGCCGAGTGTATTCGGGAGCCCCTTCCTTTTGCGGCAACGTGATCGCGTTCGGGAGACTCGGATGAGGTGGACGCTTCATCGCAACGACCGACGCCATGGAAGGCCAGTCGGTTGGATACGGGGTACGAGCGTTCAGTAACCGATGAAATGTCGGATCTGGTGAATGACCCGTCAGATTTGTGTAGTAACCGGCGTGATGGTCTCCCGTTCCCCGATGGAAGTCACCCAAGGACCGGACGACAGCCAGATGATGAGCCTGTTTTGACAGAAAGGGAAGATGTTCGCAGAGTTCGATACCAGGCGCCGATGTGGCGACGGGCTGAAACTCGCCCCGATATTCCAAGGGAGCATCTGGCTTCATGTCCCAGGTATCGATGTGTGAGGCACCACCCGACAGCCAGATCATGATCGCAGATTTCGCGATCTTGCGTCGACCCGACCCCGTCGCATCGGACGCCACCGAGCCAGCCCCCAGCGCGGTTGACGCCAGGTTCGCACCAAAGCAACTGACTCCGCCTGCCAGCAGAAACGTCCGCCGATCAAGTGATGTTGCCTGATACAGGGAACGAGCATCGCGAATTGAAGCCCACATGAAGGAAGTTTCCTGTTCCACGCATCGGACGAAAGTTTGCCAGGCAAGTCAACGCATCGACCATTTAAGATACGTCGTTGGGACGTTTGTGTCAAAACTGTTACCCGAAGCGGATCTCATCAACTTGCTTTCAAACACGGAATAGCGTTCGCCGATTTCATTCTGCCTGCTGATAGAATCGTCGCTGAACAATCATCTTCACTCCTTGCGAATCACCTATCCGTCACAGACGGCATGATCGGCATCATCGTTCCAAAAAGGGAATCCGTCGACATCGTTCAAACCCATTCCGATAAACGAACTAGCTTTGTCGGAGCAATTGGAACGGGTGATGGAGCGGCCTGATCGGTCGCGTGGACGCAGGGAGGAATTCAGGTGAGCCGAACAACAGCGATCTTGGTGGCGATCGGATGTTGCGTAGCGGCCCAGGGGTGCGCAATGAACAATTGCGGCCGGGGTTACGGTCCCGGACTCGTCGGGAATCGGCGTTGTACCGACTGCGCTCCCTGCTGGATTCCGTCGCTGAAATACTGTGCGTTCATTGATGATCTGGTGACATGCGAGACCGGCAAGAACTGTGGCATCCGGGCGTTGGCTCGCTATCGGCGACAGTGCCGACATCCTCTTACGGCAGATTTTGCCGCTGGATTTGTGCAAGCCTACATTGATCTCGCGGAGGGTCGAGGTCCGCTTCCGCCCAATCGTCCACCATCCCGATACTGGACGGCTTACTACCGTTCCTGCGTCGGCCAACCACGCGTCGAAGAATGGTTCGCGGGCTACAACGTCGGACTCGAAGATGGCAGAAACAGCGGTGTTTCACAGTTCAGCCGGATCGATATTCGAACCGCGGGATGCCCTGTCCAACCTCGATGATTTCGGAACGATTTCAAACCGTCGGCGTGACCAATCACTGGCCATGTCAGAGCACGAGTCAGTCTCTTGCAATTTCGACAGCTAACCACCAAGGCAGTTCTTGCCGAAGACGGACATCCGTCCCCTCTTTTTTTCGAAACTCGGGAGTCGATCACGAGTCAATGGAAACTCGCAACATTCTTTCGCATCAGTATGTTGCGTCGTAATGATTGCCTTGCTGTCTGATAAATTCGCACTTCGTTCCTAACTCAACTGTCGCATACAACGCCCCTCCTTGCGTGAATCCACAATCGCGCGAAGGTGTGTGGTGTGGCAATTGAGGTGAAGGATCGGATGGCGATGCGAGCATCCCGGCGAAAGTTTTTCGCAGGACTCTGTCTGCTGCTACTGTTGCAGACAGGTTGTGCCGCGTTCCGTCCCGTGCATGGCATCCCTGCCCGTTACCTCTCTCCTGAAATGAAGGAGGGCGAACGAAGTGGACGTCGCACCATTAACCCCTCATTGCTCGGACAGGCTTCACCCCCGGCTCACTTGATTGATGCCGGTGATGTTCTGGGGATTTATGTCGAAGGCTTCATTGGCAAGGCATCTGATCCTCCGCCAGTTCACTTCCCGATGAACAACGAAGCAGCCCCCTCATTCGGTTTGCCTTATCCGGTGCGTGAGGACGGTACGATCTCGTTACCGGCCGTTGGCTCAGTCAATTTGAGAGGCCTCACGCTGATCCAGGCGGAGGAACGCGTCAGGCAAGCCTATCTGCAACCGCGTCAATTGATTCGGCCTGACTTCCACCGAGTACAGGTCAACCTGCAACGTCCTCGTCATTACCGCGTCCTGGTTATTCGACAGGATTCGCGAGCGGAACCGCAGTCGAACGGTTTCATCGGACAGGTCAACATCGGGATGGCAAAACGAGGCACGGGAAAAGTCGTCAACCTTCCTGCCTATTGCAACGACGTATTGAATGCGCTCACTGCATCTGACGGTCTTCCCGGTCTGGATGCAGAAAACGCGGTTTACATCATTCGACGAAGAGGCAACTTCCAGGGGGGAAGTCTGGACCCGCGCTGGCCAACAGACTTGAACCCCGCCTTGCTGATGCACCCCGGTGCCGCGAAAGACGTCCCGATCATCCGTGGACAATCACCCGAAAGCGATCCGGGGTATCTCCATTCACAAAACGTCGTGCGAGCGTTGTATGTCGGATCTGACCGACGCGACGTTCAGCAGATCGCCACGCAACCGACGCCCGGGCGCAACGGCTATTACCCACCCAATCCGTCGATGAATTCCAATACTCCCTTGGAACCATTGCGCATCTGGCAAGATCGACCCGTTAACGCTCAGGTCGCGTTTGAACCCAATGTCGTTGGTTCGCAACCGGGGATTTCCGCGGGACCATCTCCTCTGGGACACACGCTGCCACAACAGACTTATGGATCAATTCCATCACCCGCAACGCCCTATGGAACATATACGGTCCCACCGTTATCGGGTGTTGCACCGAATTCCCAAAGTCCAGCCGGCCCCCAGAATTTCAGACCTGCAGACCGTGATCTCCATAGTCCAGGAATGGGTCCCACCCCGATCGATCCGGGATATGGCCAGCCTCAACCGCAATATGGCAATCCACAATACGTCCCGCCGGGATCTATGACACATAGTCCTGTCATTGATGGTTCAGCGGTTCCTCCAGCAGGAAACGGTCCGACGGGCGGAGGCCTTCCCTACGGTATGTCCCCGCACAACATCCCTGTCGGCAACTTGCCGTTCGGTACCGGAGTTGAACGAGGCATTCCAACCGATGGTGGCCAGTTCGATCCAGGTCACAGTCTGGCGGGAGGCGACACGCTGGATGGACGCAAGGTCATTCGGATTCCGATTCAGCTCGGTCCCGGTGAAACTGCAGATATCCGTCCCGAGGATGTCGTGTTGTATGATGGCGACATCGTCTTCATCGAATCCCGCGACACAGAAGTCTTCTACACGGCCGGACTGTTGGGTGGCGGGCAATTCACCTTGCCTCGTGATTACGATCTCAGCATTCTCGAAGCACTTTCGCTCGCCCAATCTCGAGGTAACGGTGGCGCGCGTTCGGTCGGTGGGGTCTCGGCACTGAACAATGATGTGTCAATCAGTCCCAGTACTGCGATCGTCTTGCGAAAGCTTCCGGACGGTAGCGAGATACCGATCAAGATCGACCTGTACCGCGCACGGACCGATCTGGCAGAACGAATCGTCATCCAACCGGGTGACTACATCCTGCTCCAGTACACACCACTGGAAGCCGTTGCCGCCTTCTTCGAACGTCATCTGCTGGAAACAGCCCTGTTCGGTGTTGCTGCCCAGCAATTCAACAGTTCGCGAAACTGACGAAACGGATCACGATCTGAGACGGTGAATTCGTGGGTATCCAGGGATTCCCTAGGTATCACGGAAATCTCACCGAGTTCGATGTGCCACTACACAGCGGCTTTGAGAAGTCAGTGCTCCAACAAGAAGATTTCACCACGGAGGGCACGGAGAAGCACAGAGGTTGAAGTCCGCCCCGTAGTGATCGTTGGCATTCGCAAAGGCGGGGTGAACCCTGGCAATCGTTTTCAGCCAGAACGCGGTAGCGTCGGGTTTCGATGGACAACAATTACGCATACAGGCCAGAACCGGACGCTAGCGCGTTCCGGCTGATGGTCGTCCATTTATCATTGGGTTTACCTGCATCAACGGGTACAAGAACAATCGCTCAGAGACAGACTTCATCCTCTGTGCTCCTCCGTGCCGCTCCGTGGTGAAATCTTCTTGGTTGATTGTTCTGCAATTTTCATCGCGGTTGGCGATGCTGGCGGGTAAGATCAGTCTTCAGGTTCGGACTGCAACGGGCGGATGTTGCCCCCGTCGCGTTCGAATTCATTTTCGACGGGAGCTTCCGCCACATGTCAGATCGACCAGGAACATTGCGCGAACTGCGCGAATCGGGATACCGTTCGACATCCGTCAAGCATGAGATGCGGCGGAATCTCCTGGGAAAACTGCGGCGGCGCGAACCACTGTTTCCAGGAATCCTTGGCTACGAAGATACTGTCATCCCCCAGATCGAAAACGCGATCCTGTCTCAGCATGACATCCTGTTTCTTGGTCTGCGCGGGCAGGGGAAAACGCGACTATTGCGGATGCTGACATCGCTTCTGGACGATGTGATGCCAATTGTTGCCGGGTCTGAAATTCACGATGATCCCTTTTGCCCTCTGTCGAAATTCGCGCGTGATCAGATTGCCATTCACGGTGATGAAACTCCCATCGCTTGGATCGGTCGCGACGAGCGGTATCAGGAAAAGCTTGCTACTCCCGATGTCACCATTGCCGACCTGATTGGGGAAGTGGACCTGGTCAAGCATGCAGAAGGCCGACATCTGTCGAGCGAAGATGTCCTGCACTTTGGACTGATTCCCCGCAGCCATCGCGGGATCTTCTGCATGAACGAATTGCCCGATCTGAGTCCCAAGATTCAAGTCGGATTGTTCAACGTGCTCGAAGAACGTGATATCCAGATCCGCGGATTTCCGATTCGGTTGAATCTGGATGTCTGCATGGTCTTCAGTGCCAACCCCGAAGACTACACCAATCGCGGCCGGATTGTGACGCCACTCAAGGATCGTATTGGTTCAGTCATCCGTACACACTATCCGGTGACTCGTGAACTCGGCATGCAGATCACGGCCGAGAACGCGTGGACCAGTCGCGATGGTGGTATCAAAGTCGTCGTCCCCAATTTCATGCAGGAGATTGTCGAAGAAACGTCACGACTCGCTCGCAACAGTCCCCACGTCAATCAGGCCTCAGGCGTCAGTGTGCGGATGTCTATTGCCAACTACGAAAACCTCATTTCGTCAGCCGAACGGCGTGGCGCGATCGCTTCCGAATCGCTCGTGGTTGCTCGTCCCGCGGATCTGTGGCAACTCGAAGCGAGTTCGCGAGGCAAGCTGGAACTGACAATGAGTGACGAGCCAGGTCAGGAAGATCAACTGATTGAACGATTGATCGATGAAGCGGTCAAAAACGTCTTCGACCTGCATGATCTGAACCCGAAGCAATTTCGAAACGTCGTCGAGTTTTTCGAAAGCGGTAAGACTCTGGATCTGGACGATTCCCTGACGGCGAATGAGGTTGTTCGGCGTGTCGATGCCATCAAGGGCTTTCGCACGCAAGTCGAGCAACTGGCGAAAACGATCGAGCCCGATTTGCTTCAAGAAGATTCTGCACAAGGGCTTATGGCGAGTCTTGCGGAGTTTCTATTGCACGCTTTGCATGGACATAACCGTTTGAATCGGACTCGCCAGTCCCGTGCAGCCAGGTACGGTCGGTAACGGAATTCTTCCTTTGAGAGTGGGAACGCTCAAAGTTTTCCGTTGTTGAAAAAAAACAACGCATCGCGCCTGGGATGAGCTAGGTTTGAGCAAGGCAAACTCTTTCGGCCCCCTTCGGGCTGGGGACGATGGCGCCAGGCCTGTGCACACATACCCGTGATTTGGTGACGGTCGTGCAGAAGCCTGCTTCCGTCGTGCCCAGCCCGAAGGGGGTGAAAGCCATTAACTGAGGCTATTTTGCCTTGGCCCAAACGGAGAGTGGATAACTCACTCGTATCGATGCGCCCCGATTGGGGACTGGTTCGAAGGCTTGGTATGTTATTTAGTTCCCCCGCAGACCGTAATGAATTTGTTGATCCGCCAAATACAGACCAATCAGCCGCCACCCTGATCCTGGGTGGGGAACGGCTGAACTGTCGTCTGATTGAAATCGCTGTCGGTGGATTTACCGTCGTGGTTCCGCGCGCCACCGTCTGGACAGGTGAACCAATTGCTCGGCTGGTCACCAATGCCACGACATTCAAAGTTCGAATACTCCATCAGGAAGCTCGATACGACGGCTTTCAGGTTGTCCTGCAGCGGATTGAGGAATTGGTTCCCAAACGTCCCTCGGCAACTCAGATCTGGGTCAACCTGGCCTCACGATGTTGTGCCGTCGGCGTGATTCTGGCGATCGGCTATTGCGTCGCATTCGCACCCGGCGGAATTTCGCACACAACAGCGCATCCGGTCACACTGAACTCAATGGTCAGCTACTGGCTGGATTCCTGGACGGCACCATCACCGACGGTCACAAACCCCCAGTTCGATGCACAGCATCCGTTGCCGATGATTTCGGTCTCGCTCGATGACTCAGACGATCTGTCGGCCGCAATGCCTGTTTCGTCGCTCATGCTGGACGGGAATATTGACGCGAGTGAGTCCGAATCAGGCGAGTCCGCCTTGGAAGTGACCGATCGACGTGCACTGGTCCAGACTGCCATTGTTCTGGCCAATTCGCATCGCTCACGACCATTGACGTCCGAAACGGTCCCATGGTTGTTTCCGACATCAGCTCAAACGGTCACTGGAATCGCGGGTTGCCGGATGACTCGACCCGCCGAAGATGATCTACGAACTTTTTCAGCCTGCTTGACCTCACTGACGACTTCCGCCGCAGCCGATGCCATCAACAGTCTTACGCAGACTATCCGCTCGATCCCAAATTCTTCGACTTCCCACGTTGACGGTCTGCCACAGGTTCGATCGATCCGTAGTGACGATGCAGAGATCTTCTTTCGTATGGTCGACGGTGAAGTAGAACTGTTACGCATCCTGCCGATCGAAATGAAAGAACCGGTTCCCTCGCGATCGCCATCGGCCAGGGGCAAATGGAATTCCGTTCATCGGTGAGATGATCTCATTCTGAAAGTTGATCGATCATGGTCTGGAACAAACGACAGTATGCTCGTTGCCCGTTGCCTCAGGAAAAATCCGCAGGCGTGCTGGTTATTGGAAGTCGCAGCATTCCGTGTCAGGTCCAGGAAGTTTCACTGTCGGGATTCGGCGTGATGGTTCCCGAGCAATTGCCGACCGAAGGTGACAAACTGGGACAGCTCAAAGTCGGGGAACTGACTTACGTCGTCCGGGTGACTCGACAGGAAGTCAAACGAGCAGGTGTGCTCGTGGCGTTGGAACAGGTTGAGGAAATCGTTCCGGACTCAGCCATGCTGCCAGCAACACGAATGGGACGGTGGATGACACGCCTGGCCTGGATTGCTGCAATCGCCGTTGTCGCGACTGCGATTTACTGTGTCACAGATGTCCACGAGACTGCAATGTCGGCACTGCATCTGTAATGACGAATGACAACGTCTGCAATTGATGCCCATCAGCCGGATCGAGTAGCCACCACATCGAATTGTGCTCGATCGTCAGATTCGACGTTTGGGCCAGCCCGCGCCGTCTGCTTTCGCTGGGCGCCGATGACTGGTATTCTTGTCGGCGAGTAAGATTCCGTCACACAGGATTCTCGCATGACTTCTTCCCTTGATGAGACGCTGACCTTGGCTGACCGCATTCTGGACCGCATCGAAGCATTGATCCTTGACGCTGAGCGATCGACGAAGCCCCTGGAAGTTGATCCTTATCGGGGTCAGTTGTTCGAGTTGTTTGTCACTGCCAATGGAGCTGGATACACGAAGGATGATGCGGATCCAGACTTGTCGGCGGATGGAATCTGCCGCCAGTTGGGCATCCGCTGGGGACTGGCCAATGCCGCGAAGGAATCCGTGACTCAGCAGACCCGGATTCCTCAGGAACATCTTTCCAAGATGCGCCTGATGTGGTCGGTGATGCGCATGTGGATGGAATGGGACTACGCATGGCAGCGGTGGGAAGAATTCCATAACCACGACGCTCAGTAGCGGATCTCGGTCAATCGAACACCATTTCCTTTCCGCATTGCACCTGCCGCACAGACAGATTCTCTCCCGTTCGGCTGAACTCCTGCGAAGGGGTGGATATCATTCGTATCGGTGCCCAGAAACGGGCGAGACACGATACCGAATGATCACCTGGGGAAACGACTGATGTTCTGCAAACGAAACCTGACTGTTGCTGCTGCGCTGACACTGGGAATGATTCTGGGATGGACAACAGCTTCCCTGCGTGCGGATTCCAAGGACGCGGCCAACCTGGTCTACGAACTGCGCACGTATTACACGCATGACGGCAAGTTGCCAGCGCTGAATGATCGCTTCAAGAACCACACCGTGAAGTTGTTCGAAAAGCACGGCATGAAGAATGTCATTTACTGCACAGAAATCGATAAGGACGGAAAGCCGGTTGCCAATAAGCTGGTCTATCTGCTGGCTCACAAGAGTCAGGAAGCGGCCCGCGCGTCGTTTGCCGCGTTCGGTAAAGATCCCGAATGGACCGCTGCTCGCGAAGCCTCCGAAAAAGATGGCAAGATTGTCTCGAAACTCGAATCACAATTCCTGGTGCCGACAGATTATTCCCCGATGAAGTGACGAATTGTCGCCAGATGAATGCGCATCCGGTTACCGGGCCAGCAGTTCACCCAGCCAGGGTCGAAGGCCCGGAAAAGGTGTCAGACGAAATCTGAGGCCTGAAAGGCCGGCCCTTCAGGCCTCAGAATTTGATGGATGGAATCGATACCAGGGCCTTCGAACTTCGTCTACGTTTGAATTCCAGGGTTTACCGCCCTCTGTCTGACCCCCACTGTTTGAAATAAGCCGCCCTGCTCTACTCTTCGAAAGATCCCCATGACCGCTCAACCTGCAGTCGCCTGGATAGGTGACGCCGCGACTGGCAACTTGAAATTGATCGACCAGACAGTCCTGCCAGTCGAATATCGAGAATTGAACCTGACTCAGGTCGAGACGGTCTGGGAGGCGATCAAGTCTCTGCGAGTTCGCGGGGCGCCTGCAATCGGGGTCGCTGCGGCCTATGGCGTAGTTGTCGGAACACAGTCGGCAGTGCGGGGCACGAGCAGCGAATTCGTGGCTCGATTGAATCATGTCCTTGATTACCTCGCGACAAGTCGTCCAACCGCTGTCAATCTGTTCTGGGCATTGGACCGGATGCGCAGAACGGCAACTGCCGCGGCGGAGTTGTCGCCAATTGACTTGCTGAATCGTTTACTCGAAGAAGCTTGTGCGATTGAACAGGAAGACCGCGAAATGTGCGCGGCGATCGGCCGACATGGACTGCCACTGTTACGCGACTGTTCAGGAGTTCTGACGCACTGTAATACGGGGGGACTGGCCACGGCCGGGGATGGAACTGCGTTGGCCGTGATCTTTGCCGCTGCCCGATTGAATCCATCTCTGCAGGTTTACGCCGATGAAACGCGTCCCTTGCTGCAGGGGGCTCGCTTAACTGCCTGGGAATTGATGCAGCGCCAGGTTCCGGTCAAATTGATCTGCGACTCGATGGCAGGCTGGGTCATGAAAGAACAGCGGGTTCAGGCCGTCATCGTCGGGGCCGATCGCATCGCTGCCAACGGTGACTCGGCCAACAAGATCGGAACGTATTCCCTGTCGGTTCTCGCGAAAGCACACAATATCCCGTTTTACGTTGCGGCTCCGTCGAGTACGTTTGATCTGACTATCGACAACGGAGACCAGATTCCGATCGAGCAGCGTGCATCCAGCGAAATCACAAATGCGTTTGGTCGACAGACTGCCCCCGAGGGTTGTGACACCTATAATCCGGCATTTGATGTTGCACCTGCTGGTAACATCACGGCATTGATCACCGAAAAGGGAGTCATTCAGCCGGTCACGAAATCACAGATTGCAGCCGTGCTGAATTCGTAACAGAAGGAAACGCAGAGACGCCAAGGCGCAGAGACGCGAGGGAAGAGATGAATCGAGCAATTCTCTTGCGCCTCGACGCTTTGTCACGTCATGCCCTGTGCTGGTTGAGGCGATGGGCTGATGGAGTTGCAGCCAAGGCTTTCGCAACAGATGACACGACCCTATGGATCAAGTATCCAAGGCCTGCATGCGCCGCAGTTCGCGCATCCTGAATTGATATGGGATGAGGACCAGGCACGCAATTCCACCGAGTGTCATCTGGCCGCCAAGTAACAGCAGGACGTAGTACACGGAATACGGCTGCTGGTTGATCACTGCATAGATTCCCGATGTCAGCGCGATCACTCCAATGACCGTGATCAGTGCGGATAACACCAGAACGAGTTTCTTCCCGCGCCCCATCCCGGCCAGGATTCCGATCGCTCCCCCGATGATTCCGATCATTGCCCCTCCGAGACCACCGACCAATCCGGCGGTCTGACCGCTCCACCACTCTGAAGCACCGGACATACCCGCCAACGGCTCGATTGGTACCAGTTCCAATGGCCCAATCTCCACCACTCCAGGTCCGTTGAGCACCAGATTAAGGACAAGCTTCTTCGGTGCAGGTGCCTGGCCCCCGGTATGAAACGGCAATTCGAATTCTCGTTCGCCAGAAGTGCCGGTCACCATTTTCATGGGTCCCTCTGTTCCCATCGTGCGACTGAAATACTGCTCACCAGGACCGAAATGGCTCCACATCTCCAGAAATCCGACGCCAGCGACGTTTTCGTAACGGATTCGGCCCCGGACGGCATAACTGGGGGTCGTGATGGCAGGAGCATTAATCACGCACAAAGGGATGGATCGCGTGCCAGCATCGCTGTTCACGATTTTCAGCCAGCTCGATTGGCCCTCTTTCCCGGAAATGACCTCACCCGACTTCAGCTTTTCTTCGGACTTCAATTTGTCCCATTGGACAGTCGCCACCGGAATGGAAGGATCTTCGGCAACCGACGGTCTGGAGTATAGAACGATGAACCCCAGCAATGCACCGGTCATGATTTGGTTGACGCAACGTCTCATTTGGATAGCCTCCACAGAAAGAACGAAACGATTTGATGAACGGACGGGCGTACCTTCATCAGCAAAGCCCGACCTTGGTCTGGACCAGTCTTTTTGCGACCGGCATTAGTTACGTACGGGTTCCGTCACCTGACAGTTCTTGCCTGAGGCGGGCTTGTTCCGCGCGGTGAGCATCCAGCAGTTGCTTCATCGTGGCATGGTCGATTTTGCCGTCGATATGCTGAGCTCGAAGTTGGCGTTCAAACTCACTGACGACCTGCTCGCTGTCGAAAATCTTGATCTTTTCAATCAGTCGATCGAGTCGTAATCGGACTGTGGGATAACTGATTCCATATTCTTCTGCGACCGCCTTGAGCGACCCGGAGGCCAGAACAAATCGCTTGAGAAAGCTCTTGTCCTCGTCACTGAGTCGATCCACCCACGGCGTTCGTTGGAACTCGGCTGACATTGCGAAACCTCAATAAACTTGATTCCGACAGCTATTATATGTTTCACAAAATCAAAGTCAACATTCGTTTTGTTTATTTTTGACCGAATGTCATCTGGCAAATGACGGGGGCCGGCAGCAGGATGTAGGGTGTGACCAGTGGTGCTTTGCCGCGCCGGCCCACGATCAATTTTCGACATTTTCTTTTGGTGGGCCGGCGCTCGAAGCGAGCTGGTCCCACCCTACTTTGAAAAAGCCGATTGCCCTGTGCCGCCAGTGGGGGTTCCAACTCCTAGATTGCCTAGAATGGCCCAAAGAGGTAGACTGGGAAGCTGCGGCGGATTGTGCCGATTAAAACGATTGAATCGGCCGATCTGAAAATGCACGTGGGCCAGTGATTCGCGCGGGGACTGACGAGGTCCTCAGGTGACGGTATGCGCCCACATGAGGCTGGTGGACGATAACGACAGGGGCCATTAGCAGGTCAGGGACGATTCAGCCTGGATCCACCAACTCGATTGCCGTCCAGAAATCCTCGACGGACCAGAATCTTTCAACGGAGTGACGACATGACGAAACAAACTCAGCAGGACACGTCTACCGGACGTTTGAAGTTCTGGCGTCGAAGTAATCTGGCGCGCGGTGCCGCAGTTCTGGGTGTGCTGGCAGGTGTTGCCACTGGTACCTGGGCTGTCGAAGAAACCGCAAAACTCGCCAGTATTGGCCTGCGGGGAATTTTCCCGAATGCTGCACCACCGGAACTGAGTGCCGAAGAATTCGCTCGCCTCGATGGCAATTGGGCCGAGTGGTCCAAGGGAGCTGCCGAAGCCGTCTCGCAATTCTATGCGAAGCTGGAATCGGCTGACGCGGCCGGTCAACGAGAAGCGTTGGGCGTTCTGAAGTCAAAACTCGATGTCATGCAACGTGCGATCGATGATCCACGCTACAAGTCGTTGCTGGCTCCGCTGACGTTGTTGCGATCCCGGTTGTCTCAACGTGTCGATTTTGCAGAAGGTGCTCTCGACACACTCGAACTCGATCCCCAAAAGGTTCGAGGGGCCAAGCTCGTCGAAAATGGCAAGTCGGTGACAGCATCGATCAACGACTTGAAGGCCTATGTGTCGGGCATCCCCAACGGACAGTTGTGGATTCCTTACGTTAAAGCAGACGCGGTCCAAAAAGGATTGGCCGCTGATCCCGCCAGCGAAGCCACGATCACAACGGTTCGCGAAGCCAAGGATCGCATTGCAGGACGAGCGGGTTTGTCAGATGCGACACAGAAAGAGTTCCTCAGCCGCGCCGCGTTCGTCAATTACGAAAAGGCGCTGGATGACTATCTGACTGCAGTCACCTGGCAGGCGCCAAAGCCGAACGACCCGGAATTGCGGACTCAATTGAAGGCATTGCTCGACGCGGCCGACAGCTATGCCGTGACCCGTTCCAGCGAAGATGCTGGCAAAGCGCGTGTGGCATTCACTGCAATTGGCAAACTCGCTGCCGATGGTGGGGACCGACTCTCTGCAGTTCTGCAACGGCATATCTTCAATTACAACGTCCGAATCGTTGCTACAGAAGAATTCCTGAATCGGCTGATGTCCGAAGCACGGACTGAAAAAGGCCCCGTCACCGATTTCGTACTGGGTGCAAATGTCAGCGGAAATCAGACAACCGCGACTCGCGTGACGTTCGATCTGCGTCCCAGTAATCGTAATGCCCGATTCGACCTGACTCTGAATGGTACCATTCAATCGAACACAGTCGGTGTCACCAGCGAAGCCACGGTTTACACGCAAGGTAACCACACCTTCGTGGCCAAGAAGGAAGTAACATTTGATGGGCTGAAATTCGTCACAGGTCCAGGGACAATCAGTGTCAATCCACACAACACAACCACAGGCATTGCCACAGCAATGAGTGGCGGTTTGTTTGGTGGAATCGCCCAGAATATCGCGACTCAAGAAGTCGAAGCCCGACGCGGTCAAGCGGAAGCAATTGCGGCCAGCCGTGTTCGAGAAAACGTGCTGCCAAAGTTCAACGCGGAAGTCGATAAGAACTTCGCTGAAGCGGGTGGCCGCCTGGAAAAAGAAGTCTTCAAGGGGCTGAAAGATACCGGGTTGTATCCTGATGCGTTTGTCTATCAGTCCACCGAAAGCACACTGAATCTTGATTCACGCCTGATGAAGGATACGGAACTGGGTGCGGATCTTCCTGTCACCACAGCACCAACCGATCGCGGTGCGACGCTGTTGATGCACGAAACCGCCGTCAACAACGCGATTGACCGCATGGGTCTGGCGGGACAGACCGTGACCGAACCCCAATTGCGTGAAAAGCTCGAAGCCTTCTTCAGCAAGGCGCTGAACAAGGAAGTGAAGCTCTCTCCACCACCGAAGGTCGCCAAGGCTGAAGGGGACGCAAAAGAGGAAGATGAAGACAAGGGTCCTGGGATCATCGTGTTCGCCGCTGCCGATCCGATCCGCGTCCAGTTTGAAAATGGCGAATTGACGCTGGTCATTCGTGCCGGATTCAAGCAGGAAGGGAAAGACGATATTCCTACCCGCGAAATCACTGTACCGATCACGTTCGAAATCAAGGACAATAAGATCCTGGTCACCCGTGGAGCGGTCCGAGTTGTTGCCGCTGGCGGTGAAGGTGGCGGGATCGCGATCAACGGTGTTGTTCGCAAGAAAATCCAGTCTGCACTGCCTGACCGTGAAGTCGATGCCAAGGTCGAAATCAAGGGTCCCAAGGCGACCGCCGTTACTAACGTCTCGGCAATCAAGCTGATTGATGGCTGGATCCATATTTCCGTGAATTGACCGTTCACAGATTATTGAATCTTTACAACACCCGCGAAGAGTTTCTTCGCGGGTGTTGGTATTTCCGGAATGGGAAAATTTCGCCTGCGAAAATCTGCCAGGTCCGACATTTGCGAAAATCTCTTTCGTTCGTATGGTCTTATTCCTGAACGAAGAGGAACACAACATGACTGAAATCTGTCTGGTCCCTGGCCACGCCTGCCTTCGCGGTGAAAATCCTCTGGATGAAAAGGATTGGATTCTGGAACCGTTCCAGCAGGATGGCGGACACCACGCGCGTTGTTTCGCCGGGCACTTTCGCGTGGGACTCACTTGGCTGGAAACGAACCCCGAAGGACGTCTGATCTTTACGGGAGGATTCACGCGACCCGGAACAAAGCGATCTGAAGCCGAGAGTTATCTGCTGGCCGCTCAGAAGTTGGGCCTGATCAGCGATCGATCGCTCTTCAAACGCATTGTGCTCGAAGAGTATGCTCGTGATTCGATGGAAAACGTTCTCTTCGGCGTTGCGGCGGCCTTTGCCGCCATTCGTACTCGAATTACTCGAGTTGTGGCCGTCGGCTTTGAGTTCAAGCGGTCTCGATTCCTGGACCATTTTGCCTCCCTTCAACTCGGTCCGGGAACGCGTTACGACTACTTCGGAATCAACAATCCGATGGAGCCTCAACTCTCGCAAGCCATCGTCGGCGAAGCCAATACCCGCAAGGCGTTCGCCTCAAAATCACCGGAAGCTAAGGTCTCGCTTCGAGCCAAGCGCGAAGCCCGTACGTTCGGCGAGCGCCATGTGCCGTATGTTGAATTGTGTCGCGAATGGCCAGCTTTACATGCCAGACTGGTGGAGTGGACCACGGAAAACCCTTAAGAGGATGCCGTCATGCCTGCCCGAACAGATTGCGCCCCTCGTTCCCCGGCAAGACATCAACTGCAGACAGCCGCCGCTGTTTTCTATCTGCGTGAAGTGAAAAATCGCAGAGACCCCGAGCCGCAGCCATCACAGTGTCGTGATGTCCACGCCGCACTGATGCTCAGTCCTCATCTGGCAAAGGCAGGCTATGTGTTCGGGGAAAGCATCGTGTTCCCTCCCGATATGCGGCAGGGTGACATGTCCATGCTTTCCCCGATCGGGGACCTGTCAGATTTTCATTTCGACGATGTCAGTTTGATCGTCCAGACGACCCGCCCCTGTCTGGACGATTCGCGAGGCCAGAACCGAAAGCCGAAGTACCAGAGCAACCATGTCATCGAGCGGGCGATCAATCAGTCGCTGCGGAAAGTCTTCGACTGGCTCTGTCGGGAACGAGTCTCACTGAGCAGTGACGTCCCACTGGACGCGAATCAACTGTGGCTCAAGAACGTAGCATATGGGCTGTATCACAAGCGCCAGGATTCACTGGCCGAAGCGACACGGTGGATGACGGATGGAAAAGAATGCCGAATGACGGGAACCACATTTGGCTACATCGTTCGAATTCGGGAGCTGGCGACAATACACAAGCCGTTTTTGGGCCTGTTTGGAATGAGTCGCGAGGACACTTTTCGACTCGCCTGCTCCGTTGGTCGATTTCCAAATCTGATCCCTGAACTGCTGACATCTGACAATGACAGCCTGTGCATTGTCCAGATGGATCGACCAGTTGACGCCCCCAATCGTACCGCGAATGTTCGCATCGCTCAGGATCATTCGGCACAAGTGATTCTCAACACTCCGCTGCGTGCGCTCAGCTCCGTCGCAGAGATTACGTAAGCGGCAGAGATCACCCCAGCCCCGTGAATGGGAAACAACGAAAAATCTGCGACCTGAAAGGTCGCGAGAGGCCATTGATCGGAGTTGATCGCTTTAACGGAATTTCTTGCGACCTTTCAGGTCGCACCGCTTGTTCTGTCTGCATCACGGGGCTGGAAGCCCTTTGCTTTGTACTGGTGGGCCTTCAGCCCACAAGAGGCCGACGACTGCGGCACCGCCAGTGGCTGGCATGATCGCCGCCTGTCGAATTGTGGGTAACTACACGACGTCCATACTACTCACTCTTCCGGCGCTCCTGGGAATACAAATCCTGCCATTCACGCATGAATCGATTTGACGGTGGGATTCCAAGGTTTACAATTGTCGACCATGACCACTCGCCTGCAGTACTTCAAGCGCTACCGGATGGAATTCGACCTGGCCACGACGCCAGTGCCGTCCGCCCTACTCCCCGAGGGTTATGTCTGGGGTGAATGGGACGAATCTGACATCGAACGACATGCCCTCGCCAAGCATCGCAGTTTTCGCGATGAAATGGATTCCGACGTCTTTCCAAGTCTGGGTGAGTATTTCGGCTGTGTCCGATTGATGCATGAAATCACTCAGCACGACAGCTTCTTAGGCCCCACAACCTGGCTGATCAGCCATCGCGGCGGATCAGAAATCCCTGAAGATTGTGGAACAATCCAGGGATTAGGGACGACGGATAGCACCGGATCCATTCAAAACGTCGGGGTCGTTCCCGAACATCGGGGACTGGGATTGGGACGAGCCCTGGTGTTGAAATCGCTGGCCGGTTTCGCTTTGGCGGGCCGTCGTCGCGTCATTCTGGAAGTGACGGCTGGCAATCGACCTGCGGTCGAACTGTATCTGAGTATTGGCTTCCGCACCGTCCGTACGATGTATCGCACGGCGTTGTTCGAAGAGCGCCTCTGTACGTGATCGGTGGTCGGCTACGAAAGTCCTGAATCACGTCGACGACCGGGATATTCTGACGGGGACCAACCCATCACACGTTTAAAAGTCGTCGAAAAGACGAACGGATTCTGGTATCCGACCTGGGTCGCGATCGATTCGATCTTCAATCCTTCCTGTACCAGCAACTCAGCCGCACGGCTCATTCGCAGCCAGATCAGTTGCTGACGAGGGCTGCGGCCCAGTTCTTTCAGGCATAACCGTTGTAACTGCTTTTCACTGAGATGAATGGATGCCGCCATTTCCGCGATCGACCAGGGTTCGCCCGGAGACGCCGACACCTGCTCCCACAATTGCCACAAGCGCGGATCGTGGCGGACCGGCACTGCGAATTGCAAAACGTAATGATGGACCAGATCAACCCAGTGGCTGACCGCCGCAGGGACATTCGACGTGCTGCATTCCCGGTGCAGACCCAGAATCGCCAGTCGCAGCGGTTCGGCATCGTACATTGCCACAATTGGCGTTCTGGCAGTTGCCAGCGGAAGCTGCCCAGAACGCTCCTGATAGCGCACCCAGCAAAAATCCCACGTTCTGTCCGGTGTCGTCTGAAACGCCTGAAGAGTCCCAGGTGGCAGCAGAACGGCTTGTCCAGGCGAACACCGAGTCCATCTGCCATCGACCAGCACTCGCCCTTCACCGCCGAAACAGGCCAGGAAATAACTTCCCCCCAGTTTATTCCGAACAATTTCGAACGGAGATGGCATCGTAGCCACCCCCAGATGTCGGATTTGATGATGCGTCAGGCCGGGACAAACGGGGGCATTTGCCAGCCAGGCCCGCAAATCGGTAGCATCGGCACGAACCATCACCGTCTCGGCATTCTCCGGTCGAATGTCGGTTTCAGAGAGGTGTTGGTCGGATCGGCTCATGGCGATGTCTGCTAAATCACGTAGAATGGAACGTGGAGTCGCACAAGTGGATTGATCGAACCTGAAAAGTAAGTCGTGACGCGGTACCACCAGATTCTGGTCGATTATCGTCATTCCCAACAGAGAACGACAACAATGATACGAGTTGCCAGTTGCCTGATCGTTTTACTGACTGCTCCCTGTGCCATGGGACAGTCAAACGAGCCAATAGATTTTGGACGTCAGATCCAGCCGATCCTGGCCAAACGGTGTTATGCCTGTCACGGTCCAGACAAAGCCGAAGGGGGCTTGCGACTGAATCAGCGGGAACTTGTCTTCGGCAAATTGGAATCAGGCAAGCGTGCGGTCGTCGCTAAAGACAGCGAACATAGCGAACTGCTGCGTCGCATCCTGTCGACAGACACCAGCGAGCAAATGCCCCCGGAAGGTCCCCGTTTGACCGAAACCCAAACGGAACTCCTCGCCCGCTGGATTCAACAAGGGGCAGACTGGAAGGAACACTGGGCGTTCACCGCCCCAGCGGTGACGAAAGTTCCTGAGGTCAAAAACGCGAAATGGGTCACGAACCCCATTGATAACTTCGTGCTGAACAAACTCGAAACCAGCGGACTGACTCCAGCAACGCCTGTTGGCAAAACCGCGTTGCTGCGTCGAGTCACCTATGACCTGACAGGACTTCCTCCAACGCCTGCAGAGGTGGCGGACTTCCTCGCTGACAACTCCCCGAACGCCTACGAAAAGGTGATTGACCGTCTGCTGAAATCCGAACGGTACGGCGAACAATGGGCTCGTCACTGGCTGGATGTCGTTCGCTATGCCGAAACGAACAGCTTTGAACGTGATGGGATGAAGCCGAATGCATGGCGTTATCGTGATTATGTCATTCGGGCTTTCAACTCGGACAAACCGTATGACCAGTTCGTCCGCGAACAACTCGCGGGAGATGAACTGCCCGATGCAACGGCTGACGGAATCATCGCGACGGGCTTCTATCGCCTGGGTCTCTGGGACGATGAGCCCGCTGATCGACTGCTGGCACTCTATGATGGATTCGACGATATCATCACCACCACCAGCCAGGCATTCCTGGGTCTGACCGTCAATTGTGCCCGCTGCCATGATCATAAAATTGATCCAATCACGCAGGCCGATTACTACAGCATGCTGGCGTTCTTCCAGGGAGTCACTCCCAATGGAAATCCGAATCCCCAGGTCGAACGAGCCATTTTTGAAAACGAGGGAGCACGGGCTGAGCACGATGCCGCAGTCAAAAACCATCGCGAAAAGCTCGACACTACTCAGGCCAGAGTCTCGGCCATCGAAAAGGAATTCCGCGACAAGTTTTCCAAACAGGATCAGAGTGTTGATCATCCGGATATGGACGATCTGGAGTACCGATTCTACCGCGACTCCTGGCAGAAGCTCCCTGACTTTGATGCTCTCAAACCAGAACCCGTCGCC